>JAUWMK010000046.1 GCA_030613185.1 Promethearchaeum sp. | reverse complement strand
GACTCAGGTAAATTATTTTTAATCATATTTTCATGATGCAAATTTTTAACGATTGAAACATCAAGCTGAATTTGGTTCATTAAATATAAAATATAAAATTAAATATTAAAAAATTTCTTTTGATTATAAAAATTAAATTTTGATAATTAAATTTACTTATGAATTAGCGTCAAAATTATATAAGAAAAATTTAAAAGAGGATTTTGAAGAAGCTGAAGGCGAAAAAAAACATTTATTTCTTTGGGATAAGAAAATTTGCAATGATTGAACCTAATCGCGTTAAATTCAGTATATTGGCTCGTTTATTCTTTTCATCATGGGTTCGAATTAGAAGATCATTTTTTTCTAAAATTTCACAGTGATAACTAATAATTTGTGGTGAAACTTGTGTTTTTAATTCAAAATTAAATTTCTTTTTTCCAAGATAGTCTTTATTAATTTTTTTCCTTAATTCGGCCTGTGTCAAACCTGATTTACCATTAGCCTCGTTTTTTAAAATATGTATTATTAATTTTTGTAAAGTATGCATCTGATAAATAGGAACTTTTGGCATTTGAATTTTTAAAACTTCAAATTCTTCTTCATTTTCAGGAGTTTGCTTAATATATTGAATTTCTGCACCTATAAGTGATCCTCCCATGAATGCCCCTAAGCTCATTATTTTTGTGCCACCAGTAACATTTACGATGAATTTTATATCTTCTTGATGGCGTAAGTAATGAATTTTTAAAATACTTTCAAGGACATCTTCATAGTCAAATATATCTATATTGAAATTATTTATTCGATTTTTTAGATAAGGAAAAATAGATATAATCTGCGCTGTAATTTGCTCAGAAGATGAATCTGAAAGAGTATACACTGAATCAATACTTTGCGGACTAAGACCAAAAAGTCCTGAATTTAAGGGACCAATTTTTGGAGTTTGTGTGTCTTTATAAGTTCCTAATATCGAAATGTATATTATTTTTTTCATTTAATAATCAAAATTTTTTTTTTATAATCAAATAAAAATATTATATAATTAAAAATATTGTTACAAAATGTGAATTTACATATTTTATTAGTTGGAAAAAATCACGAACATATTTTTCACACAATAAATCATTTTGAACCAGATAGAATAGCTTTCATTTCATCATTTGAATTAAAAGAATCAACTTTAAAGCTTAGAACAGAAGTTATGAGAAGAAATATTCAATGTGAAATATTTTGGGTAGAACCTTTCATTCCCAATGCACTTGATCAAATTATTTCTCAAATTTTAAATATCGGAGTAAAATTCAAAAAAGAATTCCCAAATGCAAGACTAAATATTGGATTTACGGGAGGAACAAATATTATGGCTATTGCTGCTGGAATTTGCGCTCTTTTATTGAAAGTTGATGGACATTATATTTTAAAAACCACAAAGGAAATCTATATTTATAACCTTAATCAACTTCTAACAAAATATCAAAATAAATTTAGTATTGTGCAAGGTGACTATTTTTTTGAAACTGTTGAGCAATTTGAAATTAATAAGAAAAACAAAAAAAGAAAATTTGGGGGATGAAGAAGATTTCGACACATTTATATTATGAAAATTTACCGGATATTCAAAACGTGGATAAATTAAAAAAAGATATCTATTATTCACTTTGTGCCTCTACTCACGTAGTGGTAGATAATATATTAGAAAAATTGAAGGATCATAAAGATGTAATTGCTGTGAGAATTGTATTAAAAAAATTGAATAAGGAAAATGAGGAAAAAAGAGGGAGGACAATTTAATGTCAAGCCATTTATTTTATGAAAATTTGCCTGAAATAGATAATATGAGCCAATTTCGGAGAGATGTTTATTACAAATTATTGGATTTCATAAATTATTTAAATACTGCAAAATATGCTCGAAAAAAACATTCAGTAAAAATTAACTATCATGTGATGACTCCCCAAGAAGTTCAACAAATGTTTCAAGATCTAAATTATCGCTATTATGAGATCTATGGTTATGAGATGAATTTTGGAGAAGAAAGTTTAAATGAAAACTTAAGTCATAATTATCCCCAAAATGAACAATCAGAGGGTGTTTATGTTAAAATTTTTGATGAAACAAATCGCGCTGATGAACATCTCTTTGAAGATTTTCTCAAATCGCAATCTGTAGTAGATCATGAAACGGACCATTATATAGAAGAAGAACAGATAAATGTAATTAATAAGTATCCTCTCTTCAACGTGATTCATTTAGAACGAGAACCAAATGCAGATTCACCCTATCTTTATATCACACCAAACATCTACATCTTAAATACTCAACTTTACTCTATATATAACCTGCAAGCAAAACCTCGCAGAGCACATCGCCCAATACTTAGACTTTTTGAACAAAAAGAGAATTCTTCATGGCCACCTGTATCAGATTTAAATCCTATTCAGAGATGGTATTTCCTGGATAACAATGAATTCCCCGGAAACTCGGTTCAACAAGATTTTGTAAGAAAGGCACTTAATTCTCCCGATTTTGCCATATTGGAAGGTCCCCCTGGTTCTGGAAAAACAAAAACAATTTGTGAACTCGTAATTCAAGCAATAGAAGCGGGACAAAGAGTTTTATTATGTGCATCAACTCACGTGGCTGTAGATAATGTTCTTGAAAAATTAATGGATCGAGATGAAGTGATTGCTGTTAGGATTGGAAAAAAATCAAATAAAAGAATTTCTCCCTCAGTGAAAAAATACCTTTTAAGCGAAAGAACCCGAACTGAAAAGGAGCGTTTAATTGAAAAATTAACAGAATTAGATAATCAACGGAACTCTGGTCAAGATTACTATTTACACATTCTAAAATCGGATAAAGGAGAATCGGAGATTCAACGAATGATCTTAGATAATGCTAACCTTGTATGTGGCACTATGTTAGGGATCTTAAAACATCCAGATATCGAGGAAGAGCGAAATTCACCACAAGCGGTTTTTGATATGCTCATTATAGATGAAGCGAGTAAAACGACATTCCAAGAATTTATTGTGCCTGCCTTATTTTGTAAAAAATGGATTCTCGTTGGAGACCCAAAACAACTTTCTCCATTTGTTGACGATATGGAGGTCCGCAAATCTATTGATGGTTTTCTCCCAGATATACATCAAATAATTTGTAGGGATTGTTTTTGCTGTTGGAAGCATGAAGATTTTAATTTAATTGTAGCAGAAGTTGATGAGCATATAAGAGATCTCTATAAACGGCAATTAGATACCTTGGAATTAGAATATATTGATCTTGATTCTTTGGAAGAATTATCAAATTGGACAATATTGGGTGCTCAAATTATTATTGGGAGTCCAGAACAAGTTCAATCCATTGCTAATATCTTACCCAATGATGCCTTTTTACGGGGAACAGGGTTCTCATCTCAAATGGATGCTTCATATGAGTATTGGAAGAAGAATAAACAGAACCAATTTACCGCAGACCGAACTAAAGGAAATTTTGGTAAATTACTCGCTTGGCGCTTAATCTTGGAATATGGCCTAAGATATGCTGAGAATGATTTAATGCGTCAGGAACTGCGAGATGATATGAAAGTTCTAAAACCACTATGGTATGAAGATGAATCATTGTTAGAAAAATTTGATAAAAATCTAAGCAATATGAAAAAAGTCGCATTTCCTTCAGTTCTTGAGTTATTAAAAGAAGGATTTTACGAGAATAGAAATGATAGAGACTCTTGGCATACTGTTATTAAAAATGGATTTGATGATTCTGACCTTGAACCCCGCTATGAAAAACTCCGCTATAATCACAGAATGCATTCTCAGATATCAGAATTTCCCAGAGTTAATATATATGAAAACGATGCTTTGATAGATAACCCTAATATTGACCGTATTAGGAAATGGACATATCCTCATTATTCACGCCGTTCTTTATGGATTAGTGTCCTTGAGCGTAACGATAATAGAACCGATATCAATTTTCCTGAAACTCAAGTTATTTTAGAAGAATTAGAATTATTTCTTGAATGGTCCCAATTTAATCCAAATCTTGACCATCCTCAAAGATTCTGGGAAGTTGCGGTACTCACTTTTTATAGTAATCAAGAAGATCTGTTAACTAACTTGATCACCAGAAAATACGGAATTCGTAGAGGGATAAATGAATTTATTCTCCGTCCATATAATGTCAAAATTACTATATGCACCGGAGATAGGTTTCAAGGCCATGAAGCGGATGTAGTGTTTATATCATTCGTAAAAACGACCAGCATTGGGTTCCTAAATTCAATAAACAGGTTAAATGTTGGAATCACACGGCCGCGTTATCAATTAGTAATGATTGGTAATAAACAGTTTTTTTTAAATCAAAGAATTTCCCCAATCCTCCACAATTTGGCTCAAATTGAAGGTAATATATCTTTAGAAACAAGACAAAGAAATAAAAAGATGGAATAAAAGAAAATGGAAATTGAACTAAGTAGAAGAATTGAAGTCCAAAAATATAAAGTAATTTTGGATATTGGTATTAAACAACCTCGAACAGATATTATAGCAGTACTAAAAATTGCTTCTCACTACGGAAATCAAATTAACGAAAATATTATTTGTAACGAATTTATTTTTCGGAATAGCACCACTGTTGCTCAGAGAATTCTCAAACGGTGCCAAGATTTTGGTGTCTTAGATGAGAATAACCGATTAACTGAAGATGGATTAAATGCTCTTTCCGATGAAAGAATTTATCATCCAAGAACAGGAGTTTATCATATCTGGATTACTCAAGATCCATTAATCCCTAAAAAATTGTTGAATTTGGAGTTAATTGATGAACAAATAAATTTCAGAAATGAATTTAACGCAGAAAATCCTCGTAGAGGGAGAAGAGACCGTAACCAATCAAACCAAGAAAATTCAGTAGAACCGTCAAACATCATAGATCTCCCAGAATGGATCTTAGAGATTACTCAAGAATCAAATATTATTCTCTACGATGAAATTCAGCGGGAAGTTAGAATCGAATCGATTGAAGAAAAGGTGGAATCTTTATCAGAATATGAAGAATTACATGTAAAAGTTCGCATCAACGATTCTGGGTGTTCAATAACCCTAGATGGGCTATTCCACAATACTCGCACCATTTCCGAATTTCCTGTATTTAGAATTGTATGGGATGAATTGATGGGGGAGAATATTAGGAATTGGAATTGGGATAATTCTAAATTTGCAAAACATTTTGAAGGGTTGAATGAAACAGAAAAAAAGACATTTCTAACACAAATTCGTTTTGAAAACCCATCAATTACTGGATATGGGTCGTTTGATCCAATATCAATGCAAAGGATAAAAGTTGAGCCAATTAATCATGATGAAGCAGTAATATGGGCAAATTGGTTATTTAAACAAGATATTACTAAATATTTATTTAGTAAAACATATAATGAACTAAAGAGAAGCATCCAAGCAAAGTTTCCAAAGTTCACAATTGAATTTCCTACTAGAGAAGATTTTAGAACAGATCTTGAAGATCTTCAAGAACAAACGGAAATCCCAGATGTTTTTTGGTATTCAAATGCACCCTTAGATTTGATTCCAATTAATACAAGCATAGAGGAGGAAAATTAAGATGTCAAAAAAAAAATCAGTAAAAGACCAATACCCCATTGTTGAAAAATCTAAAAATCTACAGAATTCTGGTATTTTGCCCAATATTTGGGAGTTTCCAAAGAAAGAAAATTTCTCAGAAAGCTATAAGGAGTTTTATTCTCCTGATTTGTGGTTTATTGGAAAAAAACGGGAATTTGAGAATGCAATTGCTAAAGCAATTAGAGACGCAAATGAATTGGTAATTATTTGTTCATTTCTCCTACAGGAGACAGAAATAATTGAAGCTGCACTTTCAGTATGCTCAAAAGCCAAGGTTTATATTATAACGGCATCGGAAAATCGATTAAATTCTGCTAATCGTTCTGATGAAGGATTAGAAGAAGAAAAAATAAAAGATCACTTAGAACTCCTTCAAAAACTAAAGAAAAGAGCATTAATTCGCACAGCATCAAATTTTCATGCAAAATTTGTATTAATTGATCCAAAACATAAAAATCAACGAAAGGGCTTTCTCTCGACTGCCAATTTAACACAACACGCATTGGCAAATAATGTCGAAATGGGAATAGGTTTGAATAGTAGACAAATAATAGATTTATTTAACCTCTTTTGCTCGGTTTTTTGGCATAGGAGTGAACATGAGCTGCTTACCCGTTCTCAATTACAGATAACTCAATCCGTGCCCGTTCAAGAAATACCAGAACAAGTCATTTTGCAGCATATTATTTCCCCTGGCACAAATTTAGATTTTAAATCTACGCTTATGAAAATTATATCTGATGTCGAGGGAGATATATTTCTCTCAGCCTATTCCATTGAAGAAAACAATGATGTCTATGCTCTTCTTCTTCAAGAATTAGAACAAAATCCCAAAAGGAAGATCTCACTTTTCATCCGACCCCGAGAGAAGGTTATGCCTGTGCTTGCAAAGTTAAAAGATGCAGGGGCAGAAATTATCGGGCATTCTTTACTTCATATGAAAGCTTTATTAATTGATAATCCAGCAGAAAATTCTGGTCTTGTATTCACTGGAAATTTAACTGAACAGAGTTTTTCTGAGAGTTTTGATATTGGTCTCTTTTTAAATTCAAACCAGAAACAAATAATTATGTCTATATTGAAATCTTGGAAATCAAAATATATGATGAATTACATTGGCGATAAACCAATACATAATATGACAGCAAGGAGATATCAAATTTGGAATCCAAACAAAATGAAAATTGATATAAAAGAACAAGAAATAGAAGATTTAGGTGATGTTGATGGAGAAAATCTAGATAATTACACAAATTTTGAGCCCGTTTTGAACTTTCCTCAAAAATATCAGGATACTGTTAAAAATATCAAATTTATTTGGAGAAATAATCCCCCTCATTTACCTTCTAAAGCACAAACCTTGGAAAATTTACCTGAGAAGGAGTTTAAGCGATTGCCAGAAAACCTTCAAAAAACATTGGAACAAATAAAAATCTATAAATTGGGAAATGAAAAATATATAAGATTAGAGAATAACGAAGATCTGAATCTAATAAAAGAGATTTCGCATATTATTAATGCTAAAATTGTTATTTAATATATAATAATCTAAACTTCCATGAAAAATGACTGGTCAAATTCAACATCGATGTTATGGAAAAGCGCTATACTTAATTTCTGTGAACCAAATTATAATGATGGAAAAAGAACTCCAAATCTTGAAATTGATAAAAGAATCATCTTTATAAACAAACTTAACAGAAATATCTCGATTTAAATCTTCATCCAATTTTCTAATCATAATTACTTGAGATCCCAATAGAAATCTTAACCATTTCTCTTCTTTAATTTCTTTTTATTTTGGCCAGAAAAGTGTTAGATTTAAATTTTTAATTTTATAAATATCTCCCAATTTCAACTGGAAATTCGGTTGGGGCAAAATCAAGGCATTTAATGTTAGATAATTATCAATTTCTTCCATTTCTATTACTTCAAGGGGAATAATTAAGGATTTTCCTGCACCGTTGACAGCTAAAACATATTTTTCATCTTTCGAGATTAATTGAATTTCTTTACTTTTGAATATTAGATTTTCTAATAGAGAAATATCAACTCTTTTTCTATCGGCAATGAAATTTGCTGATTTGATAACTAATTCAAGATTAAGGTTTAAATTTGGATGCTCATGGGGAGATTCTGAGGCTTCTTTCCATAATAGGTCATAAAATTTTATCGCATTTTGTACAATGGTGTCTTTCTTTGTACATATTCCCAAATCATAAGAATTTTTCTTTAAAAGATAATAATTGAAGTTTCCCGTAAATAATAAAAATCTTTTTGAATCAATTATAATAATTTTCCCATGAATCTCTCGATAGTATCTGACTGAAATTCGATTTTGCTTTAAGCTTTTCAATAATTTGTACATGGATTTATTTCTTTTTACTTGAATTTCTGGAACTAAGATTTTAATAATGACACCTTTATTGGCTTGATGAATTAGAATTTCTTTAATTTCCTTGATTTTATCAATAGGATAAAAGGAATAAATTGATATCTCTATAGATTCCTTAGCTTGTTTTAATAGATCTATTATAAATTGGTATAATGTTTGGTTATGAAAGTTTTTGTTAATTTGGTGTATTAAATTTATTAGCTTTCTTGAAGATAGAATTAAAGGTGCAAAGTTTTTATTTCTTTTCTCATTGATTATTTCTGAAAGTTTGGAATCAGGATACCATTCAATGGAATCATTCCAATTTCCATTTATTAGTGCTTTTTCACTATTTTTATGCCAAAGTTCTCTGAATACTTGCTTCAAACATGTATTAATCCATGGTTCATCATCAAATGTTAATCCAAATTCTGGATTATAAAATAGACCATCTGAAGATAAATTTGTTGTAAAAACCATACATCTTTTTCCTGCGATTAAAAATTTAAGATGAGCTCCTGAATTCTTCCGTATTAGGATACCTTTAGATTCTAAATCAAGAATGTTCAGTTTTTTCATCATACCATGGCGATCAAATGAGCAAGAACTTAATTCTGAATTCCCAATTAAAATGTAGACTTTTCCTTTAAGAATTTTTACAGCGTCAAGAAGTAATTCAAGGACTTCGAATGAATTAAGGTATAATGTACTAACTAAAATATAACTATCTTCTTTGATTGCAAGTTCAACCATTTTTTGTAATTTCGAATATAAACTTCGATTTCCTTCATAGTTATAATATGATAATGTGAAATATGGTTCATCAACAAATTTAATTTTTTCCAAACCTTCTACTTCCTGATGTTTTTGCTCTAAAATAGGCATAAATGGATAAGAAATTTTATAAAACCAATGTGGAATTTCCTTAAATCTAATTTCATTACTGTTACTCAATTTTGTGTCCTCCTTAATTATCCTTAAAAAACTTCTTCTTCTAATAATCTTGCAAGTAAAACATCATAAATACGATTTCTTTGATTGATACATATATTATATAGGCATTTTTTCAAGTTTTCTTCATTCCAAGCAAGATTAATAGTGGAATGATTAATCCAAAGTAAATTCAAAAATTCTATAATTTCTTCTCTTTTACCTTGATAAAGTAATTTATCCGCGGAATCAAAATTTTTGGGGATATTCTTCATAAAATCGATAAATAAATTGGTATTGTCATCCAAAATATTAACTTTAATTATGAAATTACATTTCCATCCATCTTCAAATTTGAATTCTTGTGATGATGAGTTTAAAGCTTGATATACATGAAAAATTTCCGTCAATCTATCAAATTCATCATTATAATTTGTTGCAATTTCATTAATAATTATATTTAAGATACCATGTTCATAATCAAGATTAGTTTCAAATTTAAAGGATATATTCAAAGTATTGATCCATTTTTGAACCTTTTCATTGATTCTTTTCTTATCATTGACCAGATTTGTTAATGTTTGATAGATCTTTCGAAAATCTTTGTGAGATTTTGATACCGAGAGATTCGGAATACCTTCTCCCTTAATTTGAAATTCATGTTTTTCATTATCCCAGGTTAGGAGATATAACGAAGAATCTCTTATTTTAATGCCTTCATCGTAATTAAAATGTATTATCTCGTTTGGAATGTTATGAAGATATTTACTGTCTGAATCTAAGCAGATTTGATTCAATCTGTTAAATTTTTGGAGCAGATCATTTAATATAACATCCGATGTTTTTTCTTTATCTTTTAATGATGAGTGGTGAAAACCAGAAATATACATCAAAGGTTCAGGAATTAATGCATAGTGTTGGAATAATTTTTTAATATAGGAAGATAATCCTATTTTCTGCCTTGGATTTATGTTTGCTTTCATAAAATCTTGATTTTCTTTTCGTTCTTTATAATAGGTCTTTAATCGATTGCTCAATCTTTCATTGATTCCAAATAATCTGCATAAAAGATCTTGAGATTCTTCATTATTTTGGGAAATTAACTCTTCTAAAATCTCAAAAAGACCATCTTCTTGAATAGAATTAAGTTTAGAAACATATCCACTGCAATTTATTGATAAAAGGTTTTTAATCCAAAATCTAAATTGATCTTCTATTATTGTTAATCCCTCCTTCTTTTAGCAGTTTCATATAGATTTCATTATTGTGGGATTTTTTATGTAATTTTATTGTTGGTCCCACTAAAAATATGTAAGATTTCGCTCGGGATAAGGCAGTATAAAGTGTTTCTTTGAATCTTTTACTAGAATAGAATTCTTTTGTCATCCCCATAATGATAATATCATATTGCTTTTCTTCATGACTTCTAATTGAAGAAAAAGCAAGATTAATATTATTAATTGTAATATATTTCGAAGTTTTGAAAATATTTTCATTTGAATCATAATTTTGAGTGATAATATTTATGGAATTTTCATCAAATTGTTTCATTACTCTCATTAAACTAATTACGTTGTGAAACATAATACCTACTGAAATTTGTTCTGAAGGATTTATGTTAATAATTTGACTGATTAGATCTCTAACTTTATCTGTTAAATGAATTTCATTACTTTTAAAAAAATACATTCTTTGATGTTCTGGATTATCTATTAAGAAATTGAGGTGATGATTATTGAGCAATAGGAAATGTTCTGGGTGATAATGGATTTCATCGGGTAAATTAACTGGGTAATTAAAAATTTCGCACACTTTTCTATGTAATGATTTCTCAGTTCGATATTGGATTTTCAAATCTTGATGAATCATTAATTCAGGATTACAATCTTTCTCATTTTCGGAATAATCATTTGGAATTCCTATCATATTTCCCAACAGAGTGATAATATTTGATTTATATTTAGATTTATTAAATTCAGGCACTTTAATCCTATATAATTGAAAAGAATCAAAATTTTCTGCACAGTTTTTCTCTTTTTGTAATGGTAGACGTAATGGTTGTCTTGGTAATAACATTCCAGGTGTTATGGGATTTAATTGATCTTTATCCCCAATTATTATCCATTTATGCGAAAATAATGCTCCCATACAAAACATGGAAAAATTTACCAGAGATGATCCTTCAGTGATGAATAGATCAAATGAATTATGATTTTGATTGAAAAAATTGCGTTGTCCGATCACTCCGAATGTACAATTCACAGAATCAAACATAGTTGAAACTATTTCTTTTAAATGCTTATTATCCGATGAAAAATTAGTAAGTCTTTCCTTTAATTCATTAGATATGATTTTTGGGTTATTTTCCAATTCATTTTTTATAGTAATTTTCATATGATGTATAATTTCATTAATAGAATATTTGTTGAGTTCCTTATTCTTAAAATAATGATTGATCCCTTCCATTCTCACCATTTCTATATTTCTTGAATATTTCGGGATATTATTTAGATGATTGTTAATACGATCTAAAAAACTATCAACTGCTTCGTTTGTTTGAGTTGAAATTAGAATACGTTTACCTAACAAGATAAGAATTAACATGATGATTGAACCAACCTCAGTTTTCCCCGTACCTGCTTTCCCAGTTAATATTAACATTCTCTGGGTAAGTCCTTTCCAAATAGCTTTCCTTTGGTCGTCATCTAAATATCCAAAATGATCTGATAGATCAAAATGTTCTAAGAGATCTTTGAGATTTGAAAAATCACAAATTTTATAAAATTTATTGCAGTTATTGATAAAAATTTCTTTATCACTCACCATTTCTTGGAATAGCTTTGTACCTGGTAACAAGGGGTCATCTTTAAGTAAGTAAAGTGATTTTCGCATTTTCAAGAGCTTTTTATGATCATGGAATAGAAATGGTATCTCCGATTCATTCAAATCGAAAAATATTAGGAGATTTCCTATAGTAGGGACTATATTATTTATATCTTGAAGAATCCATTCATGAGTATCTGATTTCCAAAGTAGATGGTTTTCAGATCCGTTTTGAAATCGAACTTTGAGTTGAGGGGATGGTGTGTGATATTCGTATTGCCTTTGAGTCGCAAATCTAAGCAAGTCCCGCGTTATTTTTCCAGATAACTGAATTTTATTATCAACTCTTTTATAGGTAACTTGAATAAAGCTTCTAATTCTCTCAAGATCTTTGTTTACACCTACTATGTGAGGACGAAGAAATCGATATGCTTGATCTTGGTGTTTTTCTGCTATTTGAAGTTGGTTTTTATCTTCAATACTCTTCTGAAAAAAATCAACGAATTCATTTACTTGAGTTAAATTCTCTTGTGAAGATTTAAGTTTAAATTTCATAAAAAATCGTAATTTTCCTCCATTATTTGGTTCGATTTCAACATTAAATTTCTTGTTTTGTAATTTTTTATTACGATAGAAGGTAAAGAAGTTCTTATCGGGGTCCAAAAAGATATATTTATTTGCTTCTCCAATTATTTTTATTTCATTATTTAATCCAAGTTTTTTTTTTAGAAAATCTTTCAATAATATCGAATCTGTTTGTGGGGTTCCATTGGAATATAAAAAATTCAGCTGATAGTAAAATAAGTAATAATTTTCCATTAGATCTCCCTCCAAAGTCTGTATTCATAATCTTACATTTTGTACATATTGTTCTTTTAGATGATATTTATCATTCAGATTAATATATCTTTTTGTTGATGCAGATTAATATTTGTCATTTTGATATTACTTGAATTAATTCAGGTTTAACTTCTTTATTTAATATTGATATAACAGGAAAAGTGTCATTAACATATTTATTTAGTAATTTTCGACCAATTTTTACTTGTTCATATTCCAGTATTGAACCCCAATAATGATTTAATTCGTGATGAATCCCACTTACATCATCTGGTATTATACTTTTTAAATGAAATTCTTCAGGATGTTCCCAAATATAAGATCCAGGTAAAGGTCGGAAAGAAAAAACTGTGACTCGATGGACATATTTTTTGATTTTTTCTAAAAATTTAATTGTGTTTTGAGTAGATTTTAAATTTTCACCAGGTAAACCATGGATTAATAATAATTTCACCAATATACCTTCATTAGCAATCATATTTACACCCACTTCAAGTTGTTTCACATTAATGTTCTTATTCATTGATGTTAGAATTCTATCATCTCCACTTTCAGCACCAATCTTTATTTCTTTACACCCTGCTTTCTTCATTCGAGATAAAATCTTGGGAGAAAGGCGATCTACTCTGGTAGTGACACTCCACGCTAAACCAAGATCTTCGACAGCTTCACAAAAGTTTTCCACCCAACTATAATTCATAGTGAATGTTTCATCAGATATTACAAAACTATCGATATCATATTTATCTATCATTTTAAGTAAATAATCCCGAATTTTCTTTGGTTTTTTATATCTTATTATCTCTGGTTGTGATCCACAGAAGTAGCAGTTAAATGGACAACCTCGAGCACATAGAAGACTAATAGATTTCATTCCATATCCGATTTTTTTTTTTGGATTGGTAGATATTGGAACTCGATTTTTTAGTAAAAAACTATCTTTAGGTAAGAGATTAAATGCAGGAAATGGAGTTTTATTGAAATTTTGCCATTTTTTTGCATGTACATTTGGTCTTTTAATTTCATTATCAGAATTTATCCAAAATAATCCGTTGATCTCTTCTAACTTTTTCGGGTTTTTACCAAATAGATCATATAGTATCTGTTCTCCTTCCCCTTGAATTAATATATCCCCATTTAATTCAGTTAATGTGATTTCTGGGAAATAACTCGCATGAAATCCTCCAATGATCCTTAGTGGCTTTTTGCAAGCTGAAATATTCCAATTTTTCAAGCAGAAATCTAAATAAAATATTGCAGATCGTAATAAGGCATATGTTGGTGAGGTTAATGCTGAGACTGCAATAAGATTAGCATTTATAATTTTTTTAAAATTGATTCTTATATCTTCTTTATCATGAACCGGCAAGACATAAACCTTGAATCCAAGCATCTGGAGTAATTTTGCAATGATGAGAGGCCCATGAGGGGGGAATTCTTGTCGAGTGTCAATTCTTTCTAAGGTTTGACCTGAGGGATATATTACTATTGCTTTCAATATTTCATTGTTTAATTGTAAATTCTTGCGAAGAAAATCTAATTTGTCTTGATACCCCTTAGAGTCGGGGATTAATTGATTGGACCTCCTATTTTTATATGTTTTTTCTTCATTATTATTTGTATTATTTACGATGAATCTGTTTTCATTAGGATTTCGTTCATTCATTTTTTTCACATAAAAAATTATAATTACAATATTTAAAATGAAATTTTCATATTTAACACTTTCCAATTTTATGACATTATTCATAAATATATCTTAATGTTGCAAAAAATAGTTAAGTTTATAAATTTTAATTTCTGTAATGATATTGTCGATTGGTTAAAATGAAGAATGAAATTCTGCTTTTTCCATATGGTGGTCAATTTAAATGGGTACATCTTGCTTTAAGAGAATTTTCTGCAGTTCGTTATGTTCTCATCTTTGCAAATGATGAAAAAATGGATCGAGTAGGAAATTCAACCTTGACTTATTTTGAAAAAGCAGTCATTGAATCTACAAATTTAAAGGAGCAAGAGGTTCAGCAAGGTATACCTAAAAGCATGCAGATTCAAATAAAGGTTTTAAAAATTCCATCATATCAACAATTTGCACAATATTTTGGATTCTTTCGCTCCCTATTCATTCAATTGATTCCATTTTTAAAATCAAATAATAAATATAAAAATTATTGCAATAAAGAAATTAAATTATCAAATTTTCAACGATTTTTCGAAGAAACAAAGATTGGCAACATTCATATCCATTTAGATTCCGGTCTTATGATGTACCGTTTAGCATTATATCAATGTGCTCACGAATTTCGGGATTTATCGATCCATTTATTTATCTATAACAAAATATCAAATTTGTCTGAAACGATCCCGATTCATCAAGGACGTAATTCAATTGAAAATAGGGTAATAGAGATTTTGAAAAACCAAGATAAAATCTCTGTTTCGGAATTATTAGAAGAATATACTATAAAATTTGAAGAAAAAAGTCTCTCTTATATGCTAAAGATTGTAAATCGATTAATTGAAATGGGGTATGTTGAAAGTAAAAAAGTAGGAAGGGAAAAGCAAATATCTTTGACTCAATTTAGTTCATCTGCATTTTTAGCGGGTAAGTACTCAAATACCATAAAAGAAAATCTTTTGGAGCTATAAGAGATGATATATTATAAATACTCTAAATTGTATTTTTTGAGATGATGAAGTTCTTTTAACTGATCTTTAATAAAATCTTTATTAATAACCAGCTTATCTTATGGTATCGATGCTGATTTTAAGGATGATAAATTAATATTTCAAAAAATCCTTCGTAAAATCAATAATATTGAGTTTCCCATTCCATAATAATATCTATGAATAATGTTAGGATCATATTATGTACCTAATAAACTTTGAATTAAAGTTGTTTCATCAAAATCTGCATAACCAATTGAAGAATAATGTAGTGAAAATCTTTGATTAATTCTATGCCGAAAATCATCAACCAAACTAGTAATCACTTCATACTCATTTGAAAATTGTTCGTAATCTAAACTGGTTAAATTTTCAAAATCAATTATAACCTTTTTGGAAATGAAAATAAAAGGGATAATAAAGAATCTCGAAATCTTTTCACCTGAAATTTCCTTAAGGAATTTTTCTTCATTTTTTCTCATTTTTGGTTTTATTTCTAACCGTGAGTAATAACTTTCCCAAATTTCACGAGATTCTAAAATTGAAGCCAATAATATATTTGTGGTTTTTGGTAGAGGTTCGTTTCCTTTTCGGGAATTTACTAGAGTCAATGAACAATCTCTATTGAGAATAATGAAATAAGTTCTTTGATTTTTAGGGATTTTTTTCTCACTTTTAGGATACACAATATCTCCCATTTGAAAATTTGCATTAGAATTTATTAAAGGTGGAAAAATGAAATAATTATAAAATGATTTTTTATCCAAATTACTATTATTGAGTACAGTATGTGAAAGCCGATTCATTAGCAATTTCTTTTTTTCATCATTTGCAAAATCACTATTTTGCCATAGATTGAAAAGAACATCTATTGATTGCCTGATTGATTTGGTTGTTAAAGAAATAATTTCTTTTTTAAAAAGAAATAGTTCTGAATTTATGATTTCATCAATCTTTTTTAAAATATTTTCTCTTCCATTTGTATTTTTGTCAATAATTGAGCAATAATCAGATTCTTTTATATTTTCTTTTTTAATATCCGAAAGGTACCCAGTAAAAAAAATAGTGTGAACTAAGCCATATTCTAATACCTTTTTATAAATTTCAAGCCCAGAATTATTTCCAAATCCATCTTTGACATCTATCACAACAATATCATAGATCTTATCATTCACAGTATCTTTAGCTACATCAAAATCTGATTCAGATGAAAATTCTATATCTTTATTATACAGCTTTTTAAGAGGAGTTTCTAAATCTCCAATATTATCAATTTTATCTTCAACATAAAGAATCGAAAACTTTACCATAATTAATCACAACACTATTTTTGGTATTATTATTATAAAATTTGCCCCAGGAAGTGGTGAATCACTATATTGTATTTCCCCGTTTAATTCATCCAAAATTTCTCTTATAATATATAATCCTAATCCCCATCCTTCATCTTGTTTCAATGATATTCTGGGCTCAAATATTCTTTTTTGTTCCAATTTTGGAACACCTTTGCCATTATCAGAAAAAATAAGATGTAAATCTTTTTTTTCGGCATGAATATCTATTACAATTTTTTTATCATTATTTGTCTTATCTTGTGAAAGCCAAAATATACTATTGTCAAGCAAATTCATAATTATGGTACAAATTTCACCTTGCATTATAGATATTTTGATTTCCCTTTGAGGAATATCGACATTAATTGTAAAATGATCAGTATCTAATTGATCTTTCCAATTGTTTATATAATTCTTTAAAAAATCGCTTAAATTTAAAGAAATTTTTTCATTATATCCTTTCTTTGTTATAGGGCTTATCCTATCTAATACAAACTGTAAAGAATTTACTTCATTCGATACAATGTTCAATTTAGAGAGAATATTTTCTTCCTTTTTGAATTCATCTTTGCAATCATTTACTACATTAGATAAATGATATAAAATACTATTACCATCATGAATTAAAGTTTCAGCTTGAAGTCCAATAGAGCATAAACCTTTTAATTCTTTGATTTCTTCCATTTTATTCTTAGTTTCACTAATAGTATTCGTAACTAATTCTATTTCATTTTGTATTTCTTTTTCTTCTTCTTTTTGGGATTCTTTTAAAGAATTTTCCAAGTTTACTAAAGATTTTTCAATTTCTTTGGAAGCGGTCTTAAGATCACTTGTACTTGTTAATTTTTCAAAATTAACAATATCGTCTTTTATATTTTTAACATTTATCAATTCTTCTTTTCGACGTTTCTGAGTTATTTTCTTCTTTTTTTTTTGATAAACTAGAAGTTCATCGATTTTTTGTTTCTTTTTTTTTTTTTTTTTTTTTTTTTTTTTTTTTTTTTTTAAAAAATAATGGCAAATATTTTTAAAATTGTAATTTTTTTTTTTCTATTTTTGTTTAAATATTTAAA
>JAUWMK010000007.1 GCA_030613185.1 Promethearchaeum sp. | reverse complement strand
TTGTAATTTCTAGATATTGGATCATATAGTGGTATTCTGGTTGAAATAATTAATGCTTCAATTGCCAAATTCATGGAACGGTTATTGAAAATTTTTGGTAACCTGTATACTTCATTAGAAAGAATCTTTGACCTTATATTAGGTGATTCTCTTCTTCTACATTTAGGAGTAGATTTCAAAGCAGGAGGCATTTTAATCACTTGACATATTACCGCACACCAAGCAGATTTTAAAATAGGGACTGATTCTAATTTTTTAAAAGAATTTTTTGGTAATTCATCAATAAATTCTTCATGATTTTTTCTTCTTAAAGCAGCAATTACATATTCATAAAAATCCTCTGAAAAATTAATCGAAAACTTAGTTCCAGGAGTTAAAATAGATTTCGTATGAGTATCTTCATAAGCATGTAGATATACTTCATTTGTAGCGGTAAAGTGAACACCCATGCAAGCTGCATTTATTTTTTTATTAGTTTCTGGGAAAAAACTGCAAACTATTGATTCATAATTTATGAATGGCTCAAATTCTATCTCAGATTTCATAATCATATTTTATTTGGTATTCCATACTATTAATTTTAATGCGCGTTGTTGGAATTGATCCCGGATCTTCTTCTTGGGATATTTTTGGTTACGATGTAGAAACAAATGAAATCTGCATAGAAACATCAATAAAAACAGATAAAATAATGAAAAATTCAAATGAATTCTTCAAAGCTTTAGAGGATATAGAACCTTTTGATCTAATGGTTGCACCCAGTGGATTTGGGCTTCCTATAAAAAAAGTGCGAGAATTAACTGATGAAGATATATATCAGATGACACTTAGCACTGAAAAATCGTCACAAATCGTCGGATTAAAGAATATTTTACATAAATTAAAACAAATGAAATGGGAAAAAGGGGAAGCTTATGTAATACCCGGAGTTAAACATTTACCGACAGTTAAAAAATATCGAAAAATAAATCGAATTGACCTTGGGACTGCGGATAAAGTATGCTCTGTTGTAGTAGGAATACGTGATATTATGGAAAGAAGCAATATTCAAAGCTCGGATGCGAATTTTATTATGATCGAGTTAGGGGCGGCTTTTTCAGCAATTATCGCTGTTGAAAGTGGACAAATTATCGATGGAATAGGAGGATCTAACTTGATGGGGTTTAAAGCATGTGGTTCTCTGGATGCAGAAGTAGCTTGTTTAATGAATCCGCTATCTAAAACGGAAGTATATCAAGGAGGAACTATTTCTATTGGAGGTCATGAAAATAACACTCCCAGAGAATTGTTTTCGCGAACAAAAGATGATTCTCAAGCAAAAATTGCATTCCAATCATATGTTGATAATATTGTTAAAGGAGTTTTCGGAATAAAATCCGTGTTTAACCAAGCTACACCTCCAAATTATATTTTGATATCGGGTCGTTTAGCCAATGAGAAATTCATTGAAATGATATTAGACGAGAAACTGAGGATTATTGCACCTGTGAGAGTTATGAAAACATATAGTAAAATCGCAAAAAGAGCCGCCCAAGGCGCAGCATTTATAGCAGAAGGGTTAATTGGAGGTCCTTTACAACCAATTATAAAAAACCTCCGACTTGAAGAAGCAAAAGGAAACATATTGGATTTCATTTACCTTCGGCTGAAATCTTAATAGAGCAATAGAATTAAATAATTAAAAACTGAGTACTAATTTATGAGAATCGCATGGGGAATTACTGGCGCCGGTCATTATCTTCGGGATAGTTATGAAGTATTGAGGCAATTAGTAGAAAAGAAGTATAAAATTGATGTATTTTTCTCAGAAGCAGGAAAAACAGTAGCAAAAATGTATGGAGTTCTTAAAAAAATCCAAGATCTCCAAGAAAAAAACAAAGAATATATAACTTCTATCTTTTACGATAGCGGTCAATCTCCAGGATATATAGTCAGTGCACGTTTTAATCTAAATAAATATCAAGCATTAATTATTAGCCCAGTTACTTCCAATTCAATTGCAAAAATGAATATAGGTATAGCCGATACTCTAATTACAAATATATTTTCCCAGATGATTAAAGGCTCTGGAAAAATATTACTCGTTCCATGTGACTTAGTTTGCGGGGATATTGAAACGGAAATTCCAAATGGAGAAAAAATAATGATAAAGGTAGATCAATTTAACTGCCAAAATGCTTTAAATCTAAGGAAATTTCCAAATGTTTCTCTCTTTGAGCATCCAAAAGAAATAGTTCAAAAATTAATTGAATTCGAGAATGCTGATGTTTAAATGAATAATAAAACACGGATCCTTCTTATTACAGGTAGAGATGCTTTTAATGACCTTAAGTTACTTGATTGGAGAGATCTACAAGCTGTATACGAACTAACAATTGTTCACGCACAAATCCCAATTATTTCACTGATATCACCAAAAATATTAACCACTACTTTATCTGAATTTGAGAGTAGTAATTTCGATTTAGTGATAACCTCGGGTTTAATCCCTTGGAATTTAAGTGAGATAGATTCTCCTTTTTCTTCAAAAATAAAGAAAGGTCCAAGATTTTTAGTAAATTTACCAGAAATATTGAAAAATTTTGATCCATTTAGTTTTTCTCCAATAACACCAGCAGATGAGATTTACAAAATTTCAAAAGAAGAGAAATTGAATTCGATAATTGAAAAAAACAGACAAAAATTTAAAAATCAATCACAACCAAATGGATTTCGCTTAGCAAATAAATCAAATGAGATTATTTTTAGCCCAGAATTACCTGCCGTGCTGATAGGAGAAATTGTTGATGCACCAAATCTTTCATTTGAAGACTTATCTTTAAAAGTTGATTATTATCTAAAAAGTGGAGTAAATATAATCGATTTGGGATGTATTGCAAATAAAAATCATAGTGATGAAATTTTTGAAATGATTACTCAGTTAAAAAAGAAATTTCAAATACCTTTTAGCATCGATAGTATAAATCCTGATGAGATACATTCTGCGGTTAATGCAGGAGCTCAAATGGTGCTTAGTATAACTGTTGATAATTATTCAGAATTGTTGGATTTAAACAAAGAGACTGCTTTGGTAATTATTCCCTACTCAAAAAAAGATGGAAATCCTTTATCATCCCAAAAAAAAATTGAAAGACTGATTGATTTATGGAAATTGTTGGTAAAAAATGGTTTTACTAAAATATTAATGGACCCAATAACCGGAGTCCCTATTTCACCAGGATTTACTTCAAGTATTGAAACATTATCATCTCTAAAACAAAGAATAAAACAAACTTACAAAGAATTAGAAAATCAAAAAGATTTATTTATACCACAACTTTTCATGGGATTTGGAAACGTTACGGAACTTATAGATGGTGATTCTTCTGGAATTAACACTTTATTATCACTTATTGCTGTTGAATTAGGAGTTAGCGTAATTTTGAGCACAGAATACTCAAATAAATGTAGAAATAACCTCAAAGAATTGAATGAAAGTATAAAATTAGCCTATTACGCTAATCAAATGCATGTTCCCCCCTTAAACTTAGGCATTACAGCTTTTCAATTTAAAACTAAACAAGAATTTCCAAAATATATTTCATTTGATGAACCTATTAGACAAATTGATTTTAAGGATCAACTTGCCATCATGGATCCTAAAGGATATTTTAAAATTTACATAGATGAGAAGAAAAATCGCATAATGATTACACATTTTAATAATTCTGTAAATTTCAAAGATGCCACGCTAACATTTGTCGGTGGTAATGCAGAATCTCTTTATAAAACGATTATTAGTAATAATCTTCTATCGAGGCTTGATCATGCAGCTTATTTAGGAAAGGAACTTGTAAAGGCAGAATTAGCACTAAGATTAGGGATGCCATATTCTCAATCCTAAAATTTCTCTAAAAATTTAAAATAAGTTATCTACAACTAAAATTATGGCTCAAAAATTAACAATTAATATCCCAAAAAGCACAAATGGAAGTTTAAATGGTTTTCATTTTGAAACCGGTGAACCTTTTGAAAAAACCCCTGTTGTAATATTAGCTCATGGTTTTACTGGTGATAAAGAAGAATGGGGAAGATTTACAAAAACTGCATTAGAATTCAATAAATCGGGATTCGATGCCGTAACTTTTGATTTTTCTGGTTCAGGAAAAAACCCACGCGAAACGATAACTCTTTCAAAACAGGTTCAAGATTTAAAAGATGTTCATGAATGGGTAAAATCCAAAGGATATAAAAGAATAAATGTTTTGGGATTAAGTTTCGGAGGAATTACCGCTTTAGTTGCAAACTTACCCGAAATAAAAGCAACAGTTTTCTGGGCACCAGGTTTTTATGTTACCCGTGCTTTTCCAAAAAAACATATTTATCTCATGCGTTTAATATCAAGATTTACCAATAAACCCCGTAGCATGCCATCAGGAAATAATGAACCAATTCTAATAAATTTTGATTTTATGAAAGAAGCACTCCGACTTGATGTTAATAAAACACTTGCCAACTATTTTACCCCAAGTATTGTAATACAAGGAGATAAAGATGAATCTATGCGTTACGAATGGAATGAAGAAGCATTCAAATATATGCCTCAAGATGAAAATCATAAATTCGTAAAAATCAAAGGCGCAGGCCATGATTTTAAAGGTGTAAATCTGGATCAATTTATTGAGAATTCTATTAATTGGTTAAAGAAATATAACTTCTAATTTTTTTCCCTTTTTGTGATTCATTTATCGATTAAACTCATAAACTCTGCACGAGTCCGTGGATCTTTACGGAAAACACCATTATTATAAGACGTTACCATAACAGAGTTCTGTTTTTCAACTCCGCGCATCATCATACATAAATGCGAGGCCTCAATAACGACGCCAACTCCTTTAGCATTGGTATACTTCATGATGGATTCACCAATTTGCTTAGTTAATCGTTCTTGAATTTGTAATCGACGGGCAAATACATCAACAATTCTTGCAATTTTTGACAAACCAATGAATTTATCTTCTGGAACATAACCAATATGGCATTTTCCGAAAAATGGAAGCATGTGATGTTCACACATGGAATATAATTCTATATTTTTTACAATAATCATTTCAGAGGCTTCGGACTTGAAAAGTGCACCATTTATTACATCTTCCACATTCTCATCATAACCTTTGAATAAGAATTTATAAGCATCTTCAACTCTCTGTGGAGTTTTTATTAAACCTTCTCTATCTGGATTTTCCCCGATAGAAATTAGATATTTGCGAAAAAAATCTTGAAAATCAATTTCCATATTTATAAAAAAGAACTATTTTGAAAAAAACTTTTTTGAATAAATTTCTATCAATAATTAATGAACTACCAAATCGAAGGAGATTTTATTGAAAGTAAAAGCGGCCATATCTTCGAAATAAAGGGATTCCATCAACCACAAGATAGAACAATCGCATTTATACGTTATGCCCCAATAAGCAAACCTTCTTCTTTAGAAATCAATATGAGGAATAAAATTAATAACTCTAATTGTTCATTAGAATATTATAAAAAAATTTACCCACTTAACGAAAAATTTCAATATATCAAAGAAAAACACCCAGAATATTTATTTTCACACCCAAATTATTATTTTCAATTGCAAGCAGTTCTAAATAGCGAAATTAAAGAACATTTTCTACCAAACAAATTTCTTCAATTCCTAAATAATTCTAAAGAAATACTCCCCTCAGGTTCAATCCTTAAGGACGCACTTGATTTATGCCATTATCTTTCAGAAAACAGTGGTGTCCCATATGAATACATTGGAATAACAGGGTCTTTGCTAGTGGGGCTTCAAAATGAAGAATCGGATATCGATCTAATTGTATACGGTTATGAAAATAGCATCAAGATTAGAAAAGTGATAAAAGAAAATTTTCAAAATCAAAATCAAGATGAAAAACATCCTTTATGCGCTTATTCTATGGAAAATTATAGAGATTTGTATAAGTCTCGAGCAAAAGGTTCCAGTATTTCATTTCAAAAATTTTTACAATATGAAGTTAGAAAATTACATCAAGGAAAATTTAGAACCCGCGATTTTTTTATTAGATTTCTGGAACACTCAAATAGAGACAATTATAAAAAAGAGAATCAATTTGAAAATCGGAAAATAAAGAATTTTGGTCGAATAGGTATATCTGGAGAAATAGTAAATGACGAATTTTGGTGGACAACTCCATCTCGTGTTCAAATTGCCGATGTTACTATTCAAAACTCGAATAAACTTATACATGATATTCATGATTTATTGAAACAGTATTCTCTGAAAATTACAGATATATATCAAATAATTAGTCTACGCGGGAGATTTACTGAGAATGTGCGCTTACTTGAACGATTTCATGTTTTTGGATCCTTAGAATTAGTAATTCAAAATAAAAAAGAACCTTTCTTACAACTTTCTTTAGGTACTTCATCTAAAGATTATTTTTATTTACAGTAAATAGGATAGTAATTTAACTCATCTAATTCAATTAATCCCCTCAATATGTAAACATGAGTGAGTTCAGATGGTTTTTTTCGAATTTTGATTATGTTGGATGATATTTCCATATAATTAGTTTGAAGTTAATATAAATGTATATAAAACTTTTATAAAAATTTCCTAACACCAATATTTATATTTATCAACAATAAACTATTATCTAATTTTTTAAAAAATAAGAGTGAAGAAAATGCGAAAAACAGTATTAAAATCTATTTTCGTGTTGATTTTGTCATTTTTCATATTGACAGTATTATCTACGCCACCCATCAACACTACCAATGTATCCGATCCATCACCGAAAACGAGTACGGATTATGTAGATTCACCAACAATTTATATTAATGAAGATGATCATTCTAATTTACTAGCTTTACCTGGAAATGGAACAGTCAACAGTCCTTATGTGATTGCAAATTACAATTTCACAAATGATCCATCGGATTATTGTATAATGATCAAAAATACGACTAAATATATCTTAATATCCAATTGTTATTTTGATATTAAAGAGACGGAAGCAACCGGGCTATACTTAGTAAATGTAACCAATATTGCGATTAGCAATTGTATTTTTACAAATGATAATTCTAGTGCAATTTCTTCAGGTATCAAAATCTGGAATTGTACAAACGTGGAAATAGGGGGAAATTCGATAACCGATTTTGGAATGGAACATGGGATTGGGATCCATTACAATTGTTCAAACATCAACATCCATAACAACTATATAGCACACTGCTGGAGCGCAATTAGTTTCAGCGGATCAGCTTCTGCTGAGATGATTTGTAACAATACCTTAATACAGGAAAATTGGTTAGAATTTAATCATTTTGGAATATACGCCTTTTGTATGTGTAATAACCTAACAATTATTAATAATATAATCAATAAAGCGGGGTCTTATGATCAAGTTTTACATTATTATATATCTGTCAAAGATTCGACAAATTATCTAAATCTCAATAATACCATCTATTATAAATTCCTTTGGGGCGATATTCAATACGCAACTCAATTAAATGCAAATGAAAGCACTATTTTATGCTTTACTACTACTTCCACCTTCGATAATAAAACCTACGGACGGGGGCCATATACCTATCAATGGGATCTTGGGGATGGTTCGGCGAATGAAACCAGCCAATTAGTAAATCACTGGTATACACAAAACGGAACCTACACAGTTACAGCGACTGTTACTGATGCTGACGGAGAAGTATATGTCAGAAGTGAAGATATTTATATCGATTTTCCATGCAAAACATCATGTCCCGATTGCAATCCTGATGATACTGGGGAATCGAAAATTTCAGGATATTCGACTTCGGTATTTATTATATCTGGAATAATAGGAATATTAATTCTTCTGAAGCGTTTTAGAGCAAAATAAACAGAATGTGAGAGAATTCGCTCTTTAATATCCATTTTTTTATTACTTTTTATATTCCATTTAAAACACCATATTTACAGCTTTTTGTTTGCAATATTTGGATTTCCGAATTAATAAATAGAGTGTTTTATCTAAAAATAATTAGAAGATCATGTTTGAAAAAAAATTTAATAATGATCACCTTCCAATTTCTAACTCATCATTAAGGAATTTAAAACCAGGTGGTATTATTTGCTCGATATGTAAAATAAATCCCGCGCAAATTTTAATATGTCCAATTTGTAATCGGAGAACGATTTTTCCATGTTCTAGTTGTGTTCATTCTGAATTAATGTGCCCTTATTGTATTTCAAATAAAATGAATTAAATTGTTCTAATAATATTCCTCATTCCTTTTATACTAGTATTTCCCTTTCAAATTTAGGTGAAATCAAAAATGAATTTATTTAGATATACGATTCGGAGGATTTTGGCAACAATTCCTATTATTTTTGGAGTTATGTTCCTAACATTTGTCATGACACGCTTCATGCCAGGAAATCCTTTCTTAATGATTTTAGGAGAGCAAGCATCGGCTTCAAAAATTGCATGGTATAATGCTGCTGTTGAAAGATTTGGGTTAAATGACCCAATTTTAGTCCAATTCTATAAGTACTTTACTAATGCAATGGGCTTATTTTGGGCATGGTTAATTTTTGCATATATTGGAGGAAGTATAGGATTCTATGCCTATAAAGGAATTAGTTTAGGATTTGAAAGGATTAAAATTGCGAAAAATCCATAGAAAGTTGTACCAATTAATCAATTTTTTTATATAGTATTAAAATAACCATGTTTTTTCATTAGTATTGTAATTAAAAAACTGAATTTTCTTCTATCTTCCTTAAACATCTGTTATTTTCATTGAATTATTATATTATGATTGAATAAACAAAAGTAGAAAAGTATAAAAAGAAGAATTTTCTAAAAATTAATATGGCTAATGTTAAACTCTCAGAAAAGAAATTGTTAGAAAAAATTCAAGCGAAATTAGTATTACTAATAGGAAAAAAGATCTCCCAACAAGAAATTCTCGATAAATGCATAAAATTTTCTGATCATAATTTTGACCAATTCATTAAGAATGAATTTGATTCCCCAAAAATAACTAAGGAATTAATAAACAAAATCATTTCCAATACGGTTCAATCCGGGTATCATTATCCTGAAAAATCAAATGATGAATTAATCTATGGAATTTAATTTATGGATGCAACAGAAAATGGGGATACTTTTAGATACAGGATTTATATATGCACTAAAGGATGAAAACGATCGTTATCATTTGCAAGCAATTAAGATATTTAAAACTATAAATTGGGATGATTTTTCACCTGTAATAACAAATGACCTAGTTATAAACGAGGTTCTTACCTTGGCAATTTATAGATCTTTCGGAAATAAAAAAATTTTGGAGGCAATAAAAAATCTTATTTGGGGATCAGAAAATTTCTTTCAAATATTAGAAGTTCCATTTGAAAATTATGAGGAGATTTCAAAAATCTTATTTCAATACATATCCCCTAAGAAATTGCTAAGTTTTGTTGATGCTTCTTTGATTTTTTCTGCAAAAATCTTAAAATATGATCAAATTATTTCGTTTGATGCTCATTTTGATGGTATTCTAACTCGAATTTTTAATATATAACAGAATTTTAAAAAAATAAAGCAATAAGTATCTTGAACCTAGACGCAGATGATTGTAGCTGTTAAATAGATTTTTTTCTTTTTAAATTATAATTCATTTCTGTATAAATGATTTTTTCGACCCTTTTGAACACTTAAAATGTAATCTTCAGTTAATAATTTATCGATATGATATTTCACAGAATTTCGTTGTAGTTTAAGCATTTTTGCTATTGTGCTTGAACAAATTCCCGGTTCTTCCTTAATAATTTCATAGATTTTCATGGTTGTTGGAGATCTAATAAAAATATTTTCAGTTTTTTCAGAACTTTCATTATTTATTGCAGGATAAAAGACTAAATAACGCCCCAATTTTTCTCTTTTAATAACACCATATTGTGATAAAATATTAAGATGCCATTGTAATTGCCCAGATTTAAGATTAGATTCCTTCAAAATTAGATTATAATGTATTCCAGGATTATTAAGTATTATTTTGATAATCTCTTGACGATTTTCATTATTAAAAACATCTTCTTTTGATAAACGATGAAATCCTTTATAGATTGAAGTATATTGAAGAATTTGATTTTTATAATTAACGAAGTCTATTTCAGTGGAAAAAAAAACAATACTTAACATCAATATTAAAGAGTAATCTAATTTTATTTTTTGAATGAAATTTGGTCCATAAAAATAAGAATCCAATGTAGTGGGGCTATTTATTTCCCAAATTTTAATGAGAATATGATTTAAACCAAAGAATAAAACCACTAAGAAAATTGTAAATAAATGGAACGCCCATCTTGGTTTTCTTACTATATTTGGGTAATAATTTAAATAAAATTCTTGATTTATATTCATCATTTTAGAAAAAACAACCTCTATCATCTTTACTTAAAGCAGAAATTTAAAACTTAAGGAATAATTTTAGAACAATTATTATGCAAAATATGCAAATATTTAATGCTGATTTGCACATTCATAGCCCTTACAGCATTGCAGTATCACAAAACATGAATTTAGAAACCATTTATAACACTGCAATGAAAAAAGGTTTAAATATTTTAAGCACCGGGGATATCACCCAACCAGCTTGGAGAAAATATCTACAAGAAAGTTTAGAATTTAGGGATGGAATGTATTTCTATAAAGATCTAAGTTTCATAATTGGAACAGAATTAGAAGATATTGAATCCATTCATCATGTCATACTTTTACCCGATTTTTCAGCTGCCGAAAAACTGCAAGATATGTTAGATCCTTTTGTTAAAAATATAACAGGTAGATGGGCAGGTAGACCTCATGTAAATAGAAGTCCCGCAGAAATTGTGGAAATTATTGATGATGTTGGAGGAATTTGTGGGCCTGCTCATGCGTTTACACCATTCAAATCAATTTTTCGACAAGGAAGATATAAAACCCTTGCAGAAGCATATGAAAGCGCTGAAAAGAAAATTGCTTTCCTTGAATTAGGATTATCTGCAGACACCAATTTAGCAGACAGGATGGAATCTCTTAAGGATATAACCTTTTTAAGTAATAGTGATGCGCATTCTGAAGGAGCACAGAGTCTAGGAAGAGAATTCAATCGAATGGAATTGGAAAATCCGTCTTTTGATGAAATTAAAAAGGCCTGTTTTCGGAGAAAAAATCGACGAGTGAGTCTTAACGTTGGGTTAGAACCAAGATTGGGAAAATACTTCATCATGTTCTGTAGGAAGTGTAGGAGAAGAATTATAAATAAAATTCAAAATAATAAAGGAACCCAAGATGCACCACTCTTACAATCTGGATGGACTCCTTCAAAAATTGATGCAAATTTCATCCACTATAAATTCAAAAATATAAAACACCAAAATGATTTCCTTAAATTGTGCAGCAATGGAGATATTAAATGTAAAGCCTGTGAATCGGATATTAAAGAAAAGCAAAGGATTAATAAAAAGAGCAAAAAGGTCGCAATACCAAAATTAAAACTTGGTGTTTCTGAGCGAGTAAATGAAATTGCAACGTGGATCGAGCCAAAACACCCAGATCATAGACCTCCTTATTTAGATATAATCCCATTAGTTGAAATCGTTAGAAAAATTTGCAAAGTAAAAAATCCAAGGGCAAAATCTGTAATTAAAATGTACGAGAATTTGATAAAAAATTACGGCACAGAATATGACATTCTAATTGATCTTCCAACCAGTAAAATTCAGAATAATGAAGTTGCACAAATAATTTCTGCTTTTCGAGATTCAAAGATTAAATATATTCCCGGAGGCGGGGGTACATTCGGGGAAATATCACTGGACGAAATATAATTATTAAAAAATATAAAAAAAAATTTTTGAAGGAAAAAGATCTTAACCGAATAGAGCCCCAAGACCAGCGGGTTCTTCTTCTTTCTTCTCTTCTTTCTTCTTCTTCTCTTTCTTCTTGCCTTTTTTCGCTGCAGCTACAGGAGCTGCGGATGATGCGGCTGCAACAGGAGCTGCAGATGCATTGGCAATTAATTCATCTATGTTCTTTCCTTCCAACCCAGCAACGAGTGCCTTGAGTTGGTTTTTATCAACTTCAACACCAGCAGCTGTTAAAACTTTTTCGATGCCTTTTTCATCTACTTTTTTGGCTGCCTTGTGTAACAAAAGTGCTGCATATACTGATTCCATTATATTTTCACGTTTTTTTTAATTTTTGATCTGAAAAAAATTTTATTACTTTAACCGAATAAAGATCCAAGACCAGCGGGTTCTTCTTCTTTTTTCTCTGGTTCAGGTTCTTCTTCTGATTTGGGTTGTTCATCACTTTCAAAGACAGCCCCATTTAATGCACTCGCTTCTCGAGTAGCTTTAGCCATATATTGATCAACCATTTCAGGAATAAATATTGGTAAATTCATTGCTAATGCTATTGAAGAGCGAATTGCTTTTGCCATAAGTGGCTTAATTGTATCACTTGTTATCATTCCCAATCCTAAAGCTATATTCAATGCTTCAGATGCAGCTAATCTTACATTATCAAGTATTGTGTTCACATCTAAATGTAAAACTTCAGTTGGAATAATTTCACCATCTTCCCAAGCAGAATAGAAATCAAGTTTTATTGTCATTGGTTCTAAACCTAATCGACCCAATAACTGAGCTTGTTTAGCATCTATTGACTGTCCGGCTGTATGCGTAACTTTATCATTACGTATGTGAATAGTCCCATTTTTTATTAATGTTTGAAGTTTTAAATTCTGAGATAATTCACTAATGATTGGTCCGGGTGCAATTTTTGTATCTCCCGCTTTAACGATAATATCGCCTGGAGCAATATCACCTGGTTTGGCAGCCCCTTTTACAGCTTTAGATTCCAAAAATTGAGCTAATTTAATTGGATTCATATTTGTAAATAACATTGCTGTAATTCCAAATATTTTATCCGCTAAATCTATCAAATTCTTTTTCTTACTCTCTTTGAATGCCTTTTGAATTAATTTTTTCTTAGACATTCGAATTACAACGTCGCCTCTAAGAGTATCACGAAGATTATGTAATGCTTTTGCAGGAACTTTTTCTAACTTTGCTAAGCCAACAACCTTGAAATCTTTAACAAGAGCCTTTATTTTCTCAACTTCTTGAACTTTAACAGCAGAAACTTTAGCTTGTTGTACCATCTAAGGTTATCGCCTCCCTTTTCCTTTATCTTCAACCTTAACCGCTTTTCCCATTGTAGTTTTAATATAAATTGAACTTATATTATTATTGCCATTTGGTAAATGATTTTTAACAAATGATAATATTGAATCGAGGTTATCCTTCAATTCTTTAAATTCTTGGGATTTTTTACCAAATTTCAACTGAATTAGTAATTGTTTCTTCATCGAAATTTTAATTATTCGATTTAATTTGGTAATATAAGTTTCAAGGTTTTCATTTGGTTTAATAACTCCAAATCCTTTAGGCTGTGGTCGTGGCATTTTTCCTTGTTGCCCTAAAAAGCGAGCTAAAACTTTTGCAAGATTCCTCATAAGATCGGCCCTTGCTACGAAGTAATCATACTTATTAGCAACTGCCTTTTTATCTTTTTTGGATTGTTTTTGCAAATCGTCTAACATACCAGGATTAATTATATTATACCCCAATTTCTTTAGAGAGATTTCCATATCATCTTTTACGATGAAACAGACTTTCTCCTTAGAAATATTCCCTTTAATGGGATGTGGTAATAAAAATTCTTGGTCTATTCGATTATTTGGATTTTTAATATCAACATCGCGCACATTGATAACTAGATCCACAGTTTCATCGAATTTTCTCACTTTTTCAGGTTTTCCTTCCATCTTGATGACAGATTGCTCCAATGCTTGTGAAAGAGCTTTATCTATTGAATGTTCATTTAGGTTCGTTTTAAGCTCCCTCCTTTATTTTGTCATCAAAAAGACCTTCATTGATTTCTTTAAGGACTTCTTTCGCTGTTTTACCGTCAATTGTAATTCCGCAAGAATATGCGGTTCCAATTATTGTTTTAACAGAGGTTTTTAAATCTAATGCGTTCAAATTGTCCCTTTTCATATTGGTTATTGTCAAAATTTGATCAAAAGATAAGTCCCCTACAAAGTTTGATGTAGGTTCTCCTGATCCTTTTTCGATTCCGAGTTCCTTGAAAAGTAAAGCAGACACCATTGGAGTACTTACTTTTATCTCAAATGTTCTATCTTCAGTGTTTACAAGAATTGTTACCGGAACTTTTAACCCTTTGAAATCTTTGGTTTTTTCATTGATGGAATCAACAACATCTTTTATAGGAACTCCTGTAGGCCCAACCGCTGGCCCAATTGGAGGTCCACCTGAAGCTTTTCCCCCTTCAACCAGTGCAGATATTTCTAAAATGTTGCCCATTTTTTCACCATATTTTATTTAAATTTCAATAGTTGAAAATTAGGATTTTATAGATTGCATAACGGGAAGTTAATTCCGTGTATTTCATCTCTACATCATACATTCCGAGGAAAGATTTAGACCCAGTGGGATAAATATTGAAGTAAAGCCGCTATATGCTTGCGTCCTAATTTACAATAAAATTGAAATTAGTAATATGATAAAAAATGCATAAAATTAAAAATTTTTGAATTTGGGGATAATTATTGTGAAAATTTCCAGTAATTGGGTTGTGAATAACTTTTTTTCCTCAAGCAATTACGGATTAGAAATTTTAAACATTATTGGAAAATCCTTTAGAGAATCTGAAAAAGATATCTTGGATGATTTTAAAAAATGGGCAGAAAAATTCAGAAAAATCTATCCGATTGATGAGGTAACGGAGGATTTATATGTTAAACACTGCCTGCTTATATTTTCAATCACAACGATTTTATTACATAAAATTAATGAGAATCATCATTTGGATAAAATCCTTGAAAAATTATATAACATTCTCAAATTACCTGATTATTTTCAAAGTTTTTTACGGATTCGGAAAATAAAAGAGATTCAAATTAATTTAATTTTCGATATATCAAGTTTTGAGATTGAAAACGAAGATATATTTACCGATTTCTACCAGAAATTACTTGAAAATACAACCAGGCATTCTAAAGGTGAATTTTACACGCATTCTACTTTAGCTCAGATTATGATTTCGGATGTTTATGAAATTGGAATGAAAATATTAGATCCAACATGTGGTTCAGGAACTTTTTTATTAGAAATGGTAAATTTGGTAGTTGGAAGTATTCTGTCATCTGAGGAAAAGAAAAAAGCAATTAATAATGTTATTGGATGTGATATTAATCCAATTGCTTGTATTATGGCTCGAGCGAATTTATTTTTAGCATATGATGGATTTTGGCTCAAAAATATGGAAATTAAAATTTTTGAAATAAACCTCCTAATAGATAATGAGTTCCCACCAATATTTCAAAGTGTATTATTTGATTTGATTATAGGAAATCCTCCATGGTTGGTATTAAATCGAATCCCGTCACAATCCGAAAAAGAACGAGTTAAAAAACTAGGTAAAGAATTGGGCATTTTACGGGGCGGAAAATATCAAACATCAACTGAATTAACTACAATTTTTATTTACAAAATGATTAGAGATTTTTTAAAACCTAATGGATTAATATTTTTCGTAACTCCCGCCAGTTTAGCTACTGGTGCCCAACATTCTTTATTTAGACAGTTTTGCGGATTAAAAAATATCGAAATATGGGCATTTGATGAAGATGTTTTTAGGATTCACAATCTTTGTTTCAAAGCTAACAAGGGGATTTCGGATTTTTCAAAGAGAATTAAAATTCGATGGAAATTATATCATTGTTCAAAAAACCCTATAAAATTAGGGTTAAAATCAGTCTGTACTTATGTTCCATCGAAAATTTTAGGGGAGCATAAATTCAGAACAGATGCACCAGATCTAATTCCAAATAAAAATTTGCATGTAGGAAGATTAATACCAGAATCTCATTTATCAAAGCAAACGGAAAAAATATCAGATTATAAGGAGCTTTTCCGGCAAGGAGCTTCACTAGTCCCTAGAAATTTGCTATTTATTGACATTGTTAAGAAAGGAAATGATTCAAATTTAGTAACAATTCAACCGTCTAAATCAATACAATCAAAGAAATATAGTACATGGGATTTTATTGCTTATGATCAAGCAAAAGTTGAATCTTCAAACATATTTTCAGTTGCAAAAAGTACCGGCTTAATCCCTTTTCACTATATATTACTCTATAAAGTATTTCTTCCTTTAGAAAAAGCGGAAAATAATGAGTTTATTTTAAAAACTCCTAAGTCTCCATATTCAATGAAACACTATCAAGAATTACAAGAAATTTACCAGAAAAATAAAAAAATCGGGGCGAAAATAGTAAATCTCGAAAAAAGATTAAATTATGGAAAAGCCTTGACAGATCCTCGTCAGTTTAAAACCCCAAAAGTAATTTACGGAGGAATTGGTAGTATTGTAAAAGGTGCGATTCTAACCGATTCAATGATTGTAGATACATCCCTTTATTTTTATGTCCCAAAAAATTTAGAAGAAGCATATTACATTATGGGATACTTAAATTCTCCTTATACCACTGAACATGTTAAATTAATGGGTAGTACAGGAGCGCGAGGAAGTTTAAGAAATATCCATAAACATCCTTTAAATTTCAATTTTGCAATTTTTGATAAAAATATTAAACTACATCAAGATATTGCATACAATTCTCGTGAGATGGAATCATATGTCAAAGATTTTATTATTGATTTCAAGGAACACCTAAATAATCCAGAAATTAAACCCAAATCAATTCAGAATCGATTATTCAAAGATACAAAATACAAAAAAAAGTTAGATATTCTTAATTCTCTTATCGAGAAATTAATGGGATAATTAGTGTGTTTTTCGGATAAATTTTGGAGGAAATGCGAGCTTTCTTCCATCTATCCATTCCTTAGTTCTCCCAAATATGACGGTTCGCGATTTTACTAAAGATCTCAGATCTTCAATCGTTTTTGCACCAAAAAGAGCCATTACAGTTTTTATTTGAAAAATCAAGCGTTCAAACCAACGTTCTAAATTTTTTTCCTTTGGATATCCGAAATCTTCAGTTAATTCGATCAAAATTGGATACGCAAAACTGATTAAATCAGCGCCCATAGCAAAAGCTTTTACTGCTTGTAATCCATTACGGATACCCCCCCCCACAATCAAAGGAATTTCATTATTTTCTGATCTTAGAGCAATATCTAATAAAGACCATACTGTAGGAGTTCCAAAGAAATCTAAAGGCCGTTTTACAGGAGATATAGACTGTTTTTGGGATAAAGTTAGGCGATTAAGGGTGTCCATACGGGCAAAACTTGTACCACCCACTCCTCCAATATTAAAACCAGAAACTCCAATATCCCATAATTGTCTTATATCATTATTACATAATCCTGAGGAAATACTTTTTATGAATACCGGTATATCAATTGTTTCTATCAATTTTTTCAACTTGGGAATAAAACCAACTAGCCCAAAATCATTTTTATCCCAAAGAACATCTCTGAGCGGAGAAAGGTAGATTTCAATTCCATTAGCTTTAATTATATCTACTACCTTCTTAACATCCTCAATATAATTTTCAGATTGAACAAGAAATTTAGCAGAGAGATTAGCCAGAATTACTCCATCCGGATTTTTCTCTCTCATTATAGAATAGGATTTAATTATTGGATCTTTTACAGTTTTACCTAAGCAATGGATTTGGTCGCCAATTCCTTGAGCAATATTGTATTTTTTAGCAAATGATCCCAAAGTTTCATTGATTTTTGTTAATCCCGTTTCACCTCCAGTCAATGACCCAACAAAAATTGGATATTGTAGTTTTTTTCCATGAAAAGAACAAGAGAGATCAATATCTTTAACTGAAACAGGGCTTAGAGAATTAGGAATCATATAAAAGTCTTTGAAATAGTCTCGTCCATGGTATTGAATGTCTTCCTTAAGTGCAGCTTCTAATGAATTCATTTGAAAAGGTAAAAAATCTTCAGCTTTCATTGTTGATTATATATTAGTTAAGCGAAAATTTAATGATAATCTTTAATTAAAATTAATTGAAATTTTATAAAATAAAATGGACGCGTGGCCTAGTTGGATAGGGCGGCTGCCTCCTAAGCAGCAGGTCGGGAGTCCGAATCTCCCCGGGTCCGCCAATCTTTGACGTCATTGTGACGTCACTTTTTTACTATTTATATTTTAGAGATTTTTAAAATTGAATTTGCAAAATAACCACCCCTTCATACAATTTGCAGAGAAATAACCCTCATTTTTTTTTTAAAAACATCATGATTTTTCTTTTAACTTTAAATATTTTTTAGATTGAAACAAATGCAAAAATATTTGAAAGACAACTATATTAAAAATCAGAAAATATTGATTGAAGTATCATTTAAAGATAAATTCGTAAAATCGAGTTTGCAAATTGATGGTTATTTATATTTATGGATTAATACCACATATTCGAGTTTGCAATTAAAATTATCCAGGGTGAAATTAAGTGTAATACACACACATCAAAAATATAGATAAAAAATTGATTATTTTAATCATTAAAAATTAGATTAATAAAGGGAATTTTAACATTATTTTTACCACAAATATAACCAAGAAAAAATAAATCCTTTTTTTCGACTAAAGAAATATAACCTTCTTGCCATTTTTCACCCAGAAATTGATTTAGATAGTCAATAATATAACTTGCAAATAAACTTTGAAAATGATTCATATTATATCTCTCTTGAGATAATGAATCCTCATTAAAATCTGCTAAAATACAGTCATATTTTTTTTCAATAATTTGTTTCAGAGCAAGAATTTCATGAAGAAGATGTTTTTGATCTTGAACTTGATCTTTTGCATAATAATGAATATGAAATATTACTGATTTAGAAGTAAGTTTAACCAAATAACCATTTTCAATAAATAATTTTAAAGTCCAAGATTTTAATGGTATTTCTCTACAATTTTTAGGATTTATTTCTCCTGATACAATTTTTAGTTTAATTAATTTGAATGATTTATTTAGGTTTTTTTCTTCAATTTCTGCATCAATTTTTATTTCATACATAAAACCACAGCCTTTACATTTCTTTCTTGGTCTTTTAGCGTTTTTATAACGATAAAATGAAATTTCACCACAATTAGGACATTTTGTTTGAATTTTTTTATCAAAACATGTTTGAAAGAAATCCTTAATATTTTGGTCATTTGTTGAATTTTTAAGCCAAAATTTAATATATGACATTTTTCCGCAATTTGGACATCTTTTTCTTGGTTTTTTTCCCTCATTGTATTTATAATTACACTGAAATCCACAAGCAGGGCAATGAATTAAAAATTCATTAAAATCTTTTTTTATTGCATTCATTAGTATCTTCACTTGGTTTGATTAAAAAAAAAGATCTCTTATACCTTTCCACTTAAAAGTTTTCTTCCTATCAGATTCGAACCTTTCCATATACGGCTTAAAATCTTGTTTTGCTTTGTTGTGATCAATTCCATTAATTAATTGACGATGAAATGTTAGTTTTGACGGTTGATTCTTGAGATGTTTGATTATATATAGTAATTCGTAAGATTCCATTTCTTTAATTTCCCAATACTTATTTCCTATTCCTGAGAAAAATTCCCAAGTATAATCAACATAGATATTTCCTATTTTGTTCCACGCATGAATTCGTGGCATCCCTGAAGCATCCTCTGCAATACCATATATGATTTTTGGTTCATTATTCATCGACATTGCCACAATTAAGACATTTACAAAACAATCTCCAGGGATAATACATTTATCCATTGGGATTGCAGATGCGATTTCATATTTTGAACCTTGAGTTTCAATACAAATACATTGGTTTAATGAATCTTCACGTATTATTTGTTGAATATATTTTAACTCTTTCATTGCCTCGTTTTCCAGAAACTCTTTGATAAATTTTTCTTCCGTGTTATTCCGCACTGCATCTTCCCATTTGGTTAAATTATATTGTCTTTTTTTTGTTTTTGAAAAAAATTCAATAGTTTGACTATTGATTGGCATAGCAGAAACTTGTTGCCGAATATTTTGTTTCCAACAGTTAATTTTTGAAATTGTTATGGTCATGAATGATTTTCATCTCCGTTAATAAGCCTAAAATTCGAAAGGAAATATTAATTTGAAGTATTTGTTATAGATTTTAGAAAGATATTCAAAATCTTCCATATTATCAACGTATCTTGCATCAATTTTTGTATCTGTAGGAGGTTTATGATTTGATAGAATGCAACGATCAACAACATCCATTTTTTTTCTTTGCCATTGGGTTATCATAAAATGTCGAAATCTTCTACTTGTTAATCCTTTCCAATAGCGATGCATTTTCTTTCTAAAAGTTGAATAACACATTGAAATTAAATAATCCCCATTAGAAAGGTTATTTCTCAGAATATAAGTTCTTAATTCGCTTGCAAATTCATCATTAAAAAAATAACGATTTTTACCTGATGATGCTGAAGTTACTTTTCCTTCTGTTGAAATAAAATTATATTTCCAGTTAATATTTTTAACTTTGAAATTTTTTAATCCTTTATACCTGCAACTTGTCAATAGCAAATGTAAAATAACATAATAATTAAAATTCAAAGATTTTATCCGGTGAAAAAATTTATTCAGATTTTCCGGGGTTAATTTAATTATTTCTTGTTTGAATCCACCATGATGAAATTTATTCTTGTGTTTCTGTTGAGAGAAAATTCTTTCATATCTATAAGAATTTGGTGGTTTTTTTCCTTCCTCTTCAATCCGATCAAGTATATCTTCAATTAAACCCTTTAAAACGGAAGCATATTTAGTTTTTACTTCTTTTTGTATATCTCGTTTATCAATTTCTTTTCTAAATTTTCGTAATTCTTCAGGAGTATAATCTAATACAAATTTAACTCCAGCAAGGCCATATAGAACCTTTAAAGAAATATTTAAACAATTTCGATGTTTCATTATCGAATCTTTAGTAGAATAAGAATCCTCAAGAAAATTTTTGATATAATTTTTATTTGGATCATTCGGATTCTCCCAAATTGTAGCATATAAAAATTGAAAATAATCGTTTTCAAGGATCTTTTTATCAAAATTAGTTTTTTGATTAATTACTAACAGTCTCATTGTATTACGTATGCCAATTTTAATCATTACGTGTAAATCTAAAGAATTAAGATATTCAAAATATGATAAAATCTCCTTAGTTGAATAATCGCATATATTTTTTACTTGATATTTCCGATAGAGAAATGAAAAAATATGATGATATCGTTCATATTTCTTCTTAATTAGACTATTAGATCCTGTTTTAACTGCTTTTTTTATTAATTCGTAATTTGGATCTCCAGGAGAATTCCAAATATATATTATTTTTTTATCCATTTTTGATCAATCATTTCCACTTGGTTTATTTTTTCAAGATAACTGAGTATTACAAAAACAACATCAGGGTCTTCCAAAATTTCATCAGCAATAATTATCTCTGAAGTCGGTATTTTGCGTTTTTGAAGAAATTCAATTATTTTTTCTTGAATTTTTGGTTCATTCTTCCCATAATCAGCCAACTTATATCTTTGAGCGCGCTGAGAAAGTAATATCTCTTCTTGAGCAGAATTTATTTCTTGAATTTTTTTTGTAATTAATTCAATTTCTTTTATTGCTGGATCTGTCAATTCTTGATGAATCGGATAAAGTAATTGATCCACTTTTGAAAGAATAAACCCGTTAAAAGATAATCCCGCTTCCTCTGCTAACTTTTTCAATTGTATGTATTTTGCTATTGGAATTCGTAACGGAATTCTTTTTTTTGTCAAGTTCGTCTTCGAGTTCATCTTTTTCACGGTTTAATTCAAGAATTTTTTCTTTTTTTTCCATATGTTCCTTATATTCTTCTTTTAGATATTTTCTAACAGTTTTACTATTTAAATTTATCAAATAATTCCACCTTCTGCTATTTTTGTTGTTAAATTGCCTAAATTCGAATTTATTTCAATTAAGTTATTTGTTAATGTTGAAACGTTTGCTGAAACGTCGATAATTTGTTTTTGTAAAATTTCTATTTGATCAGTATGAGTTTTAATACTTACATCAACAATTGCTGCTCTTCCCATGAATTGCTTTTGTAGATTTTGATATAATTGAAGATTATTAGCAACACTTGTTACAATTGCTGTAATTGCTTTTGTTGTATTTTTTGAATCAATTAATAAACGTTTCTGATTTTTTACTACATCTATTATAGATTGAGCCATTCCTCGATCATCTGTTTCATATTCTCCTATAATTTTAGGAGAATTATCTTTACTTAGGATAACTTCTCCATTTTTTGATGATATTGTAAAATTATCAGATTCATCTAATGGAATGTCTGGAAATGCCCACTCAGGTTTTCTATAAAATTTAAAATTTTTACTTAAATCAAATCCTAATGAATTTAATATTTCCCATGGTCCAGTTTGAAACGTATTAATTACGTAATCAATTGCTTTATCGCAATCATCAGTGATATAGCGATAAGTTTCAGCGAAATAAAATATTGCATTTGAAGGAGTGATTTTAATCCCAAAATTCCATGCGTCATTTTCAATAATACGACCATCTCCATCCCATGATTTCATATCCCATAATTTGAAATGATCTCTTAAGTTTACCCAATCGACGGGAAATTTATTGATTTTTACTTTAAATTGTAAATTATGAGCAGAAATTCGCTGTGGAAAAGGAATTTTTGAAAGATCATAAATTGGGTTTGGTCGTTCACTAACCAAAGAATAAAAAATACAAGACTTTCGATGTTTTGAAATTAATTTCTTTTTGGTTAACGATTGTAAATCTCGATAACATTTGTAATAACTTGTATCAAATCCAGAATCTTCAAGATATTTTTGAATTGTAATTTGAGCCTGAGATGATCGAGAGTTTTCTAAAAATTCCAAAATTGCTTTTTGCCTGTTATTTGTTTTGCTTTTTGAATATAATTTCTTAGTTTCACTCATAGTTAGGGATAAATCTGTCTTATAAGTAAACGATTTACCACAATGTGAGCATTTTTTACGTTTTCGTTTCCCTCCACGAAAATCATAATTTTGTAAAGTTAAACAGTGTGAACATTTTACTTGTATTTTTTTAACCCCCGGATTTTTATTTTTATTTTTCAATTCAGGCTTGAATTTTCATAAACAAGTCGAGATTTTTTGTACTAAGATTTTCAGAAATCTCTTTAAATAAATATAATTCAGAGAATCCTTGCTGAAATCTTGATTCTGAACAAACATCTAACTTTGAACTTTCGTCTTTTTGTAATAAAAGAATATAGTTCCAAAATTTTTTATTAGTATAACGACCTCTTGATTTAAGATAATCTTCTAAATTGACTTCAGAAAGTTCAGGAACAATATTTTGTTCTTCCAAATTGATAATTTCATGAACAAACTCTTTTGCAGCAGTAGCATAACCCAGAATCCCTTTTTTAGGAATTTTATATATTATTTTAAATGGGGATCCTGCAATTTTGTTTGAATATTTTAAAATGAAATAATGATGTTTTGCACCAATATAATAAATATAATGTCGAGTTGATTGAGCAATTTTAACTCGTAAAAGCCAAAGCGCTAATTGCCTCATAAAGATCCATTCGGATTGAATTGACAATTCAGCAACAGGTAAATTATAATCTGGTCTAAAAATATGCCCTTCTAATTCATAAGGGATAATTGTTAAGGGTTCTGACAAGATTACTCTTTCAAAATATGGATCTCGTGTTATTGCAGATAAAAATTGATGCGAAACACTATTAGAAATAAATTTTCTTGGATCCTTTGTTGTCCTGGTTTTATTTGCTCTTGCACATGGAAGACACACTAAAGGTTTTTTTACATCTGGGACCCATGATACAATTAAATTAAACCACCTCATATTTTCAAATGACATAAATGAAGCGTTTTTTGCAGGTAAATCATTTAATCTGTTTAATTTTGACATATTTTTTAATTCATCTCCTCTTTCTTAATTGCAAAATATTCGTCTATTTCATCAAATTTATCGTGATATTCATCTTCTTCATACCATAATCCCGTTTCTTTCCGTTGGATATAAGTAGTCCCACAATCACAAGAAAACCAATGTTTAACTTTTGGAACTCCTTTTGGAGGATTTAAGAATTTACATCCACATTCAATACATTGATTGATTTCTTCACTCAATTTCCATCATCTCCTTTTTGAATAATATTGATCCATCGAGATCCCGAATGTTTTTTCAAATAATTTTTCAATATTTTCGGCAAATGTTGCTAATAGATTATGCCCTTTTAATAACGCAAATTTAGGATTATGAGTTGTTCTTTCAATAGAATTCACATATTCTTGAAGATTCCACTTAATTCCCTCAGTTAAAACGGGAAGAATTTGTCCAATATTTTCACCGATTTCATACAAAGAACTTCTCGTCGCAATTTTTCCATGAAATTCTTCCCTGATTTCATTCGTGGCTTGATTTATTTTATATTTCCATTTCCATAATCTATGATCGATTTCCATATTTTCCATGAAATCTTGAATATGATGCTCGGGGTTTTTAGGTTTCATTGTTTTCTTCTCCTTTAATTCAATATAAACGTTGAATTTCGTTGAGTTTTTTCTTTCCTTCGTTTTTCCTTAATTTCATTCATTTTTGAATAAGTAGACTGATAATGCTGTAATTTTTCGATTATTCTTTTGGGTGTTTTTACTGCTCCAGCATTCTCAAATTCAAGTAAAAAATCTGAGAGATCTAAAGATTCTAATCTTTCTATCCTCGATTTTAACAACAAAATTAAGTATTTTGTTTCTTCTTTGCTTAGATTCATTTTCTTTTCCTCATTCTTCATTACAATATTTTTCTTCTAATTTTCCAAATTTTTTCCAAATTTCTTGATATATTTTCTTCTGTTTCCAGTATTCTACATAATAATCTTGATTAAAAATAACGTTCTTTGCAACGTATTGAGCGAAATTGTTAAATCCATAAATGATTAGTTCTTTACAAATCCAATAGTCCTTATTATTCTCGTTTATTTTATCAAATTCTTTCTCGATTTTTTGCCATTCCTGAATTTTTTCCCATCTTTTTTTATAAATATATTCAGGGTCAATTTTTCCTTCTAAGGTAGTTTGTAATTTCATTTTTTCTCATCGGTTTCCCATTTTGTCCAATCCATCTTTATCCATCTTTTATATAAAGAGCAATCTTCTTTTCGAATACAATCGGGGCAATATTCATCAAATGGTCCATTTTTTACTTGTTCACTCATTTTGCTTATTCAACTACCCATTAGATATTACACGCCTTTTCAATTTTCAGTATAAGTTTATTCCATGAATTTTGAATTTCTTCTTTGTATTTTTCTATATATTTATTCCCAAATTCTTCAGGCCAAATAGTAGGACATTTTGAAATTCCTATTTTACAATCGTGGCAATTTTCAATATCAACAAAACCAAAAATCCTACATTTAATTTTTTCATCCATTTTCCTTCTTTTCTCCATTTTTGTTTCTACATTTTTTACAAATATTATCTGATTTTACAAATGTATTTTTTTGGCATTTCTTACAAATACCTCTTTTTGGCATTTCTTTATGATATAAATGTTTTAGATTTTCTGGAAAACAAGACTTACATAGCATGAATGAATCTTCTTGACAACCTAAATGTTTATGTTTAGTAAATCCTGTAATTAAAATATGATAACATGGTTTTTCAGTATCAATGATATTGAGACCAATCGGTTCTTCACAATCACGACAGAGGATAGGATCTGGTTCACTCATTTTCCTTCATTTGTTCTTTCGTTTCTTTTTTAAAACATCGTTTTCGAGTATCCCATCTAAAAAATCGAACATAGTTATTACAAAAAACATTCCAACCGTCTTGAAACCATTTACCGCGAGAATTATCGGAATACCTACAATTTTGACAAACTCGCATTGCGTGAGGGTATCGATTCTTTTTGATTTTCTTTGATTTCTTTCCATTTCTTATTTTAATAATTTTTTTGACATCCGAGCCGCTTACCCCTCCTCCTGACCAAGTCCCATCTAACAAATCAACAATACATTCAGAACAAAAATACATCTTTTTTTGTTTATAGTTCTTGCGATATGCTTTATTCAAAATTACTTTCCATTCTGCTTTATTATTATTCTGTTTAATATCAGAATAACAATTACCATCACAATAAATTTCAACCATTTTCCTTTCTCAACTCCAAATTTTCTTTAACGGTTTTTCCATTATTTCTTCTTAACCAGATATAATATGTGTTATCCCAACCTCTATTTCCTTTGAAATGATTTTTTTCCATTTCACGAATTGTATTGCATCCATCACAATCACAATCAATTCCACAAGAACAATCACCTGGATAATATCCACCGCATTTCGAACAAGATTTTGCTGATTTTTTACTCATTCATCTCCCCAACTCCCATAATTCCTTCTTTAATCGGTGGAATTTATTAACTTCCACTACAATCTTCCGTTTACTCTCGACAATCGCCGATTTAAGTTCATCCTTAGTTTTCATTTTTAATTTCTCTTTGGACATTCATCAAAACAACATGAATAATCATCGGTATTGCTTTTTTCTAAACAGAATTCATATTTTTTTGTGTTTTTAGTCATTTTAGGATTATCAGGATTTTTATAATAATCATCCAAATTCATGTATTCTTCTGGAATATCTCGGGAAGAACATTTTTCATAAATATCATGATTCCAAACATCCCATTCATCAATTTCCCAATCAATATAATCTGTTATCGGAATAAAAAATTTTAAAAAATGATTTTTATCCAATCTTTGGTAACCAATAATAAAATCTTGAAACAGACCCTCTTTATAATCAAATACCACTTCTTCACTCATTTTCCTTCTTCATCTCCGTAAATTGTGGTAAACTAAGAATTGAAACATTAGATGATAATTGTGGAAGAAGTTGTTCAGCAACAGTTTTACCATTAGGTAATAAGAAATATGGAAACATGGCTTGATCTAATTCAATTACTCCCATATCGATAGCCTCTAAAGTTGATTTTAAAAATAATAACATTACTCTCCACATTTGTCTTTTTGCTTGATTAAATGCTATTTGAATATTTGAAGAATTTCTTTGATATCTTGAAGGAGTTAATTGAATTTCTTTATCGTTAATATTTGGATCCTTCACATGAATTCTTACAGATCGGCCAAATAATTCAAAAAGTATGTTGTTATTTTTCCAATCGATAGCGTATCTTGTCGCACCATACTTCCTTAATAATTTCTGAATCTCTATTTGAGAATTCTCTATGCTTACTTTTGTTTTATTTGCGTATTTCATTTTAATTCATTCCTAAGATATATCTAACAGAATCCTTCAATCGAAGTTTTCCATTTGCCAAGGAGTAGCATTTTTCAAGTATTCTTTCTAAAAATTCTCTTGAATACAATTTCTTTTGATTTTCGTATAATTCTCTTCCTTCTTTTGGAAGATTTCTACTATTCATTACCCCAAGCCAAATTGTTTCAGTTACAAAAGGTTCTACAATTTCAATAACACCTTGTGGATTAGAATCTAAATAAGGTTCGATAGAAATGCTTGTTTTAAATCCATTCCAAAAAGCACATTTTAATGATGAAATTCGTTCGCAAAAATCCGGAGCATTTGGTTCCCATGTATTTAAAACATCATCATTTTTCGAACCAATTGTAAACCTAAATTGAATTTGCTTCTTATATTGATACAATTCGTCGCAAATTTCTTTAATGCAATATAGATCAGGTTTTGTTGTGATAAGGATTTCATTTCCTGCTCTAAGAAGGGTATTTAAAACTTCTAAACAATTAACCAAATTATTAATATAAATGTCATGAGTGGTCGGAAACATGATTCTTCCATTACGTTTTCGATAGTTTTTGGTAATATTATTCTCATAAGTCTGAATATTAGATGTCCAATCTTTGAGATTTTCACAACGTTTAAATCGAATTGCCATTCTTGCAGCATAACAATATTTGCACCCATTTTTACATCCTTGCTGAATATTAATATTACTGCTTGCCCACTCTTTTGTCCCTGAAGTTCTCGAAGATGTTTTTCTAATTTTTTTAGTTTCGATCGTTTTCTTAGTTGGTTTTTTCTTTATTTCCTTAAAATTCCTAAATGAGATAATTTTGCTATTCATTCTTTAGCCATCCCTCCAATCCATTTTTGTATTTATTAATAGCCTGTTGGAATCTCGGATCGTCTTTTGTAAGAAAACCGGCTTCATTTGGATCCTCAAATTCACGACAAAAAATCTCATGATTTTTATTAAAGCGTTTTGCATAATTGCGAACATCTTTCATTTTTTGATTTCTTATCGCACTTCTTTTTTTAAATTCTTCAACATCCTTAGAATTGCCCGTTTCCTCTACCCATCGATTAACTCTATCTTTCAATTCTTTCAAATATTTTTTATCAATCATTTTTCTCTAACTCCACTTCTATATAAGAGATTTCTCCGCATTTTTTACATTTTAATCGAATCAAAGACAATTCTTTTGTTTCGGTTTTAAAAAATTCATTTCCACATTCAGGACATTTAAAATAATAACTCTTTTCCTTCAATCTCCCAAAATAAAGGTGTTTTAAATTCAATTGCTTTATAAAAGCGATTTGATATTGTTTAGCGTCTTCTTTTGTATTCATGTAATTATATTTCTTTTTCAAATCATTAACTTGCTTCCTTCTTTTTTCACTATTTTCATCGCTATCAATATAAATTCGCGTTTCTTTAGCGTTTTCATCCTCGACAATTCTGCACCCGTCACATGCTAAAAAATAAATTGTATTTGTGCCTTTTCCACTGGGGTAATTTTTATTTCCAAGAATCCATTTCCATGTATAGAGCCGTTTTTCTTGTTTAAGGTCAAGTTTTGGATTTTTTTCTTGTCTGTTCATTTTCCTTCTTCACACTCCAGATTCCCACCAATAATTCAAACCTCCATAGAGATAAAGATAAAAAAGAGCAAATCCTAAAGCGAAAATAAGGAATGTATCGATAACAATATTTTGTGATAATAATTTTTTCGTATCAGGGCTTCCATATATCCTCTTCTTCTTCCTTTTCTCTTTCAGTTGTTTTTCCCTAAGTTTTTGACTTATTGATTTTTCTTTTATATTAATTCTGCAATATAAGCAATTTTTTCCTTTGATTTTCTGTCCACAATTTTCACAGAATTTTTCTTCTTCTGATTTTTCTTTTTCAAATAACTCATAATCTGTTTTATTATATCCACAATTATCACAAATATTGTTTATAATTACTCCATTACAATAAGGACATAATTTTATCAATATAACGGCTTCTTCACTCATTTTCCTTCACTATAATTCGATCAAAAATAATTGGTATTTTCTTCTTGAATTCTTTTAAAAGATTTCTCATAAGAGTCCTTATCATTGGATGGGCAAATTTACTGGTTCTAAGTTCAAATATATGATGCCATTCCCGTAAATTTGCAGATATTACTATTTCCGTTTTTATTCCTATTGGTAAAACACTTCGAGCAATCTGTGGTGAGAATCCTTGCTTTCTTAAAGTGAAATAGGTATGCTCAATTGTATGCATGCAATGATACCATTTAAGCCATGACCGCACTTTACATACACCGTATCGTGCATATAATTGATTTTTAATACCGGTATATTGAGATTCATCAAAAATCACATCAGAATCATATTTGGCATATTTTGCAAAATCTTCTAAAGTTAATGGGCAATTAATTGGTTTAATTATTTTCAATTCACCACCATGTTTCTCATTACTATAATCAACAAATCTCGTGGATTCTTGCCCGAAACTCGCTAATCTATGGCGCACTAATTCATGAGATAAACCCCTATCAGCGATAAATCTTACAGTAATCATTCCACCGTGCTCAATCATCGCCCAATGTTCACGTTCAACTAAATGTTTAATTAATTTTTCCGCAGAACCTTCTTTCATAAAATCCCATGATTGATAACACGTTCTGGATGCAATTTCAATCATTTTTAATGGGTTCAATGTTTCAATATCAGTTAATATTTCATAACTCGGTTCGATTATTTTTACCATTTTTCTTCTTCACACTCCTACAAATATTCATTAGGTCGGGATTCTCGATCGTCTAAATCAGATATTCCGATATAACCTGGTTTCATTTTTCTGCAATGTTTACAACGACATTCCCAAAAATCTGTCTCAAAATTATACAATTCATGATATTCATGATTGCATTCTTGTTCTTCACTCATTTTCCTTCTTTTACTCCGTTTATATATTCCATTAGTTGATTTTCTAAACAATTAATACAATATTGTTCAAAATATTCAGGATCTTCTTTTTTCTTTGGAGTT
>JAUWMK010000179.1 GCA_030613185.1 Promethearchaeum sp. | reverse complement strand
TCCATCTATTAGAATACCCTTCGGCAATATAAATTCCAAATAACCACCCTGCTTCGACATCAAGAGGAAAAATCTCAGGAATTCTGATTTCATGATTATGAAGATTACCAGAGAATACATAATTTTCTTGGATTAGTGACAAACTTTTTGATCTATCTCGATTGAGTTGATAAATTCTATTTGTTGATACAGGAATCAAATTAAGATTGACATGATTTTTCCATTCACGACCGTATGTATCCATCGTATGAAACACATTCTTTAATTCGCTTCCATACCAATATTCATTTTTTGGGAGAAAATTGGACAAATTTATAAATTCTTTAGGACTTTCCAGTGATAGTCTTGAAACAACCGGAATACGGTCAGTTTTCCGTAAGTTTTTACCTTTAATTGCAACGATTTGGTTTTCTTTTCGAATTAAGAAGGAATGCGAATTTGTAGCTATTATTTTTCTCCCACTTCGAGTTTTAATTTCTATGAGTGGAGCTGCAATATTTGCTTTATGTCGACTTATTTGGGTAACTCTCCCCCAATGGACTTTTTCATCGGATCCAATAGCAGGAACATACAAATTTGCATCATTTGGTATATCAAGAATGTCAGACTTCATTCCAACGGATAATCTGTTTTTAATAATACCTGCTTCGGCCATAATAGAATCTATAAAAGTCCCAATTTCAACATTCATTACATCGGATTCTTCAAATCTAATTAAAACATTTTCTGAACCGCTAATAGACATCTGGGTTCCTGGTTCCCCGATTGATTGAGCCGCTACAGTTCCAACGGGTTCACCTGGCACAACAAGAGAACGTTTATAATTGGTATAAATTTCTTTTATGAAATAATCGATTTCATCATCTTTGAATCCTTCTTTTTCGATGGTTTCTCTGACATGATTAAGATATATATCAGGTAATCCGTAAGATTTCAGGAATTCAATTCCCTTTTCAATTTTCGGATTAATTTTACCGTTTTTTGTAACTTTTGAAGGTTTTTTAGCTTTGCCAGATTTTGGGGATTTAGAAGATTTAGTAGATTTTGTTGTTTTCTTTGTTTTTTTTTTTGCCATCTTGATTCATCACCTTATTTTTTTTCTTTTTCACTTTCCCAATCTTTGAATATTTTTGTTTTACGGCCGCGAACAATGGCTTTTTTGCTTGTTTCTTGGTTGTATAATTCATATTTTTCTTCAATTGATAAGGTGTTAAAAGATTTCTTTGAAAGATCTACTTTTTTCTCTTTCTTTTCTTTCTTCTCAATTTTTTCAATTGATGGTTTTTCTTTCTTTTTAGTAGCAGTTTTCTTCTTAGTAGTTGTCTTTTTTTTGGTAGTGGTTTTCTTCTTAGCAGTAGTTGTCTTCTTTTTCTTAGTAACAGTTGCTAATTTTTCTTCTACTTCTTCTTTTTCTACTATTTCTATTTTTTCTGGTTTAACTTTGGCTTTTGATTTAGTTTTGCTTGATTTTGATGTCTTAGTGCCTTCAGATAGAAAATCTACAGGGAATTCTGGATGTGATTGCCCATTTAAAGATTCAGCAATTTTTTTCTCATCATTTAGTAGATCTCTGTATGCCCGAGTTTTTAGGATAATTTGATCGAAACTAATGATCTCTCCACCATCCGAGTGTGCAGGATCAACCCCATCATCACCATATTTGAATTGAATAATATTTTTTTCTGATGTTCTTACAGTTAAATCATTTTCTACAACCATATCTTGTAATGCATTAACTAATCGCCGTTGCATGTATCCAGAAGAGCTAGTTCGGACAGCAGTGTCAACCAAACCTTCTCGCCCACCCATAGCATGGAAAAAGAATTCTGTTGGAGTTAATCCGGTTCGATATGAATTTAGAACAAAACCTCTTGCCGGTGGAGATAAATCTTTAACTTTAAAATGTGGTAAAGTTCTGTCAATAAAACCCCTGTGAATTCGATCTTGTCGAACAGATTGCTGACCTACACAAGCGGCCATCTGAGCAAGGTTTAGAGGATTTCCCCGCGCACCGGATTTAGTCATAATAACTGAATGAGCCCTATCTCCAAGATATTCGGCAGCAATATTTCCAGCATCACCCCGAGCTTGGTTTAAGAGTCCCATTAATTGTAATTCTAAGGTTTCGTACAAAGTTCTTCCTGGGGCACATGGTAATACTTCTTGATCATCATCATGGTATGCTTTAATCAACCTATTTGATTCTGCGTATGCGTCATAAATAACCTTGTGAACTTTTTTTCTTGCGACACCAATATCAACTTCATCGATACCCATGGTTAAGCCATGAATTGTAATAACCCAAACAAGCATAAAAACAGCATCATCTAAGAATTTTCTTCCTCGATTTGGGCCATAATCTCGAATTACGCGTTGTAAGATACTAGTAATTCTCCCATCACCGAATGAGTTTTTATCAATAACACCTGATAACATTTGGCCATTTTTAATATATACATAACCATCACTTCCCATCTTTTCGCCTTCTTCTTCACGGTAAAATTTGGATCTAATACTCATGTTTAAGTCGTGTGGTAAAATGCAGCTGAAAATAGCTTTTCCGGTATACATCCAATCTTCTTTAGGTGCAGTTGGGTTAACGGGTTTTATTTGATCAATTTTGAAAGCAGGATTTCGTTTAAATACATTTCCCCAGTAAAGTAAGGAAAAAGTGTCTTTTCTTGAAAATATGTTTGAAATTCCAGGAGCTTTTTCATTTCTGGTAAACATATATCCTACAGAAATAAAATCTTGGATCCCTCCAATAATTGGTCCTCCATATCTAGGAGATATAATATGCTCTTGGACTTTTAATAGATATTGGGCCTCTGTTCGTGCCTCTTCGCTTTGAGGAACGTGAAGGTTCATTTCATCACCATCAAAATCAGCGTTGTATGGTGGACAAACTACTAAAGATAATCGAAATGTCTGACCAGTCATAACTTTTACTTCATGAGCCATAATGGACATCCGATGAAGAGAAGGTTGTCGATTAAATAAGACAAGATCTCCATCTCGTAAGTGTCTTTCTATGATAAATCCTGGTTTAATAGTAGATGCTACGATTTCTCTGGCTTTTACAAATCTTAAATCAATTCTTCTTCCGTCTTCACGAATTATGTAATTTGCTCCTGGATGAGATTTAGGTCCATTTAAAACAACTTGTTTCATTTCTTCTATGTTGAAATCAGTTACGTAGCTTGGAACGGTCAATATTTTTGCAATTTTTTCAGGTACACCAACTTGATTAATTGATATATGGGGATTAGGGGAAATCACAGTTCGAGCAGAAAAATCAACACGTTTTCCTGAAAGATTGCTTCTAAATCTCCCTTCTTTACCTTTTAATCTTTGAGTTAAAGTCCTTAATGCACGACCCGATCGGTGACGTGCAGGTGGGATTCCACTAACTTCATTATTAAAATAGGTTGTGATATGATATTGTAATAATTCCCACAAATCTTCAACAATTAATTGTGGAGCTCCAGCGTCGATATTTTCTCGTAATCTTTGATTAATTCTGATTACATCGACTAATTTATGAGTCAAATCATCTTCTGATCTAATCCCGCTATCTAAAGTTATAGAAGGTCTAACACAAACTGGCGGAATAGGTAAAACAGTCAAAATCATCCATTCAGGTCTTGCTGATGAAGGATTGATTCCAACTAACTTGCAATCATCCACAGCCATATTCTCAAGTCGCTCTCTGAGAAAGTTTGGAGTTAAGCGTTCACCGTCTTCATATATAGTTGTAGGTTTTTCGATTGTAATTTTTTTCTTTGCTTCACCACAATATGGACATTCTTTAGCTTTTCGTGCAGTTTTGAATATTTCAGCATAAATAGTCTCATCAGGTTCATCAAAAATATCATGGTAATTCTGTTGTTTAGCACGATATTGATGAATTTGATCATCTGTGATTAACAAACGTGAGCAATTGGAACATAATGCCCTAAGAATCTTTAATAAGAGTTTCGCATGACCGACATGTATTACAGGTCTTGCCAATTCGATATGACCGAAGTGTCCATGGCATGCACCGACTCGATTACCACACGTTGCACATTTTTGACCCGGTTCGATAGTACCGAGTTTCAAATCCATGAGACCAGATTTGATGGGAAGACCATCCTCGTCATAAGTATCTGCCGTAATGATTCTACCGACCGACATTTTCCTGATTTCTTCAGGTGAAAGTAGACCGAATCGAATTTTTTCAATAATTTTTAGAGATTCAACATTTAATGAAATTTTTGCAACACCCTTTGTATTTTAATATTCTCTTTTGTATTTTAATAAATCTTAATAAGAAATTGAAAGTGATAAAAAGACATTCCACTGTTCATGAACACGATTACAAAATATTCGATTTGTAAAAAATTTTTCGATTTATATAAAATAAAATAAAAAAATGTATGAAAACAAGAGAGTAGAGAACGAATTAACTAATATAGAAGATAAAAAATAAAAAAAAAGCTAACAATTTCGAGGATATCATTTAAATCTGTTATAATATTGAAAAAAAAAGAAAATTATTCTAATCAATCCTTACGCAATGCCCAGAAAATCAATAATGGCGAAAGTAAAAAGCAAAATTGCCCGATCATTGAAGTCCAAATAGTATATATCGGAAAAAGTAAACTTCTAAACAGAAAGTATAGTAAACCGATAGGAATTAAATTTATACCAATAACTAGAACAACCATTTTTTTTTTAGAAGCGCGATCTTCAGTCTTTTTAATAACCTTACTAAGGTTTACGGTTGCAATAATGTAAAATACTAAAGGAATAACAGTAGCAATCGCACTAATTAACGAAAAACCTTCAGCGCTTGTGAATACTCCTGTTGGAGGCAATGTATGCGGATCAATTACATCTTTATTTCCATCCAAAATTTGCAAAGGTGCTTCAATTATCATCAATACGGTTGAAATCAATAAAATAGAAATTTCGATTATTTGATGTTTCTTCTTTCGAACTCTTAATTCACCTTTAGATATTATATTTGAAGCATTATATATCAACCCAGAATAAGTATTGAGCATAACTTTTTGTAAAGCCCATAAAGCTGAACATATTATAAAACTAGTATAACTAGCTGGTGCAAATGTGAATGAAAAGCTATCAAACGTGTTATAAATCACCCAGCTTAAAAATGCAAAGAAAAATATCTTATTTAGGAGATAATTGCTTTGGCGTTTTATTTTAAATGCAAAATACAAAAAGGTAATTGCTACAATCATTTTTGGGATGATTAACATACTCTTACTGGATCAACAATCATATTATATTAAATGCAAAAAAACCTAAGTAATCACTTAAAATAAATTTTAAAATCCCTTTGGCAATTGATAATGCAAATTCGACTTTATCATCTTCAGTTGCTGTTAAAACATAACCATTTTTCTTCAGAAATAAAATCAACATTAAATAGCCAATACGCTTGTTTCCATCAGAAAAATAATGATAGCTTATTAAATCGTTTATTAATATTGCAGATTTCTCCCAAAATGAAATATCTTGAAAAAGTAATCCAAATTCAACTTTATCTAAGACTCCACGTTCACCACTTGCATTGATACATGTTGCATTGACAAGATCTTTGCATTCTGGTAAGGTTTTTAGTAAATCAACAACTTGAAGAACAGTTGGTAAATCTGGAATCCAAACCATTAATCAACTTTTCCAAGCCTTCTTAATACATGCCTATTTTCATCCATCAAGTTTTTGACTAATTGAATATCATCCTTAGTTAATCCAACTTGCTCATTAAGAATCATTTTTTTAATAGTTTGAATTCCAATTGAGAGTGCAGCTGATACATGCAAGTTGTACTGTTTTAAAAATTGGTAGTCTTCTTCACGGATAGTAGTAGAGACGTTGCGAGTTTGAGTTTTTAACATTGTTTCACCAATAAATACAAAGAATTATACATTAATATATATTTATATATATTTTTTCATATATAAATGGAAATGAATTTTAAGATATTGATGTTTTATTATAAAATAATGAAAAAATAATCAGAAGGGCTTCATTCTCGGAAACTTTGCAAGATAACCGATAATCAACCCCTCAGATAATGATCAATTATTATTTCTTACTCTTACTCTTATTCTTATTCTGTTTTTTAATCTGTTCTTTACTCTTTTTGACTTGATCTTTTATATTTTCTTCGATACCCGTCTGAATCACTTTTATTCTCTTTTTGTTCTTTATCTTCTTACGCATAACTATTGAGCTTACAGATATTACTACTGCTCCTGCAGCTCCACCAATTATATAAATTATAGTCGGATTTGAAGTATCTGGAGGAATTTCGCTTTCTTCTTTGTGAATTAGAAAATTAATGATTATCTGAGTCTTTAATCCGTCAGAATCGATTAAAACTAAAGTAATCGAGGTCTCACCATATTTTCCTTCAATTTCTTTTATGAAAAGAATATGATCCGTTGAATTTTGCCCTGTAATCTCGATCAAACTTGAGTTATAATCAATGGCATACCATTGCAATTTATCACCGCTGTCATCATCATCAGATTGATATTGTGTTAAATTGAGTGAGATTTGCCCAAAAGTCTGATTCTGTTCCAATATCTCCAAATTCAGTAGTTCGTCCCCATTTACAATTTCAGGAGCTTCTACCACACTTGATACAGTGAAATCGATTGTGATCCCTACAGATCCGCCCATATCATCATGCAAAATGAGAGTGAATGTTGTATTTCCATGTCTGTTTAAAATACTCGAGAATAGAAAGATAGTGATTGATTCACTGCTTATTGTTATTAATTCTTCATTATAACCTTCCACCGTCCAATACAAATCTCCTTCAGCGGTTTCTAAATCTTCTTGATATCCAGATAGGTCGATAGTGAATTGGCTAAAATCTTCTGACTGTGTCCAATTTAGCAAAGATTGTAATTCGGAACTATTTACAATAAAAGGTCCAGAATTTACCACTTGAATCACAATCAAGATTGATTCTGTAGAATTTTCGTATCCATCATAAGCCCAAACTTCAATGGATACTTCATCACTGACTGAAAAATTGTTTATTCCTTCCAATGAATAATAACCACTACCTAATCCAGAATGTACTTCAATACCGTTTACTCTCCAAAGATAATAATAATAATCCACAGAATCGACCGCATCGTTATCATTCCACCCCCCTGGTATAGCAATTAGGGTAATATTTTGATAACATTGATCAGTTGTATGATTTCCAGTAATAGTTATGCTCGTAAATGTCGGTAGTGAATTGATTATTGTTAGCTCTGTAGAATTTATTGCAGTCCCAGAATTAAAACCATCAAAAGGGGTTACTTCAACGATGATTAAATCATTCTTAACAAAAAAAGTAGAAGATAATGATGCTCCGGTCTGACCCGAAATTTCGGTCCCATTTAGAAACCAAAGGTAGGTGTATCCGACAGAATGACCATCATCATCAGCCCATCCAGATGGAGATGCGGTGAGAAGAGATTCGGTGTATGCTGGATCAGGAGTAATTGAAACACTGCTGATAGAGGGTATTGAATTGGAAATTGTAATATTATCCCATATGAATCCGGTTGCGTTGTTCACTCCATCGCTGAGTATAACTCGTACTGAAACTCGATCCCAAAAATAATATCCACTTATTAATTGGTTTGAAGAGCTCCATTGCACAATAGTTTCATTGATCCACCATTGATAATAAAATTCAGTAATATCTCCATCAGGATCACTCCATGATCCATTCACTGTAGCAGTTAGAATCTCGGTTACATTAGCAGGATCCGGGGATATATTAACCTCTGCATCACCCCCCCATTCAGGAGAAGAATTACCAATAGTTTGATTATCTGATAAAATTGTACTATAAAGTTCACCATCAAAAATTGTAACATTAACTCGAATCTTATCCCACTGTGCAAATGCTACTCCTAAAGTATCAGAGGTAGTCCATTGAACTATTGTTCCATTAATTTCCCAACAATAATAGAGAGTAGTGCTATCACCATCAGGATCTGAATAAGAATTAGTGAGTGTTGCATTTAGAGTATCTGTAACTTCAGCAGGATCAGGCAATATAGTTACATATGCGGATGGATCTGAATCCCATTCTGGAGCGGAATTTGAAATTTCGCGTCCTGTAGAATTTATAGGATCTCCCGAATCGTATCCATCAAAAGGGGTCACTTCAACGATGATTATATCATTCTTAACAAAAAAAGTAGAAGATAATGTAGCTCCGGTCTGACCCGAAATTTCGGTCCCATTTAGAAACCAAAGGTAGGTGTATCCGGCAGAATGACCATCATCATCAGCCCATCCAGATGGAGATGCAGTGAGAAGAGATTCGGTATATGCTGGATCAGGAGTAATTGAAACATCGGTGATAGAGGGAGGAGTATTTCTAGTGAAAACAAAATAAGTCGTGTGATTTTGGTAATATGTCTTATTACATGTAATTTTAATAGTGTTTTCTCCCACAGGGAAGCTGGAATTTACAGTAATCGAAATATTGTATTCACCATCCACTCCCCCACCATTTATAGTATATTCACTCGCACCGATCCAATAGTGAATTGTAGCATCATTTATCGGATTGCCATTACCCGGAGTATTGTCTTGCAGATCTTCATAGTATACTGTGATGTCGAATTCTTCATCGGTTGCATACAGCTTTGATGCAGAATTATTCTCTGGGGATGGAATATCATATGAAGTATTGGCAAAAATGTATAGATTTTTTTCATCCATAGAAGCTTTTCCCTCGGTGCTATTCCACCAAGATTGAAGAGTATATAATCCATAAGTCGTTCCAACATCTGTACTTAAATCCCAATTATTAAAATCTACGGAATTAACACCAGACACAGTTTTCTTTTCAGGACCATAGACTGTAGTTCCATTAGGATAAAAGACTTCAAGAAAAACATCTCCCGATATTGATTCACTAAAAGTAGCATTCGGAGTGATTACGTCTTGGTAATATGCAATATCTACATTTTCTCCAGATTTAAGTGTTTCTAAACCGTTTCCTAAGTTAGATGATGAACAATACAAAGTCCAATTTCCATCGGTCGCTTTACTATCATAAACAGTGATTATTTTTGATGTTCCATTTGGAAATGTGTTATCTATCGTTATTGGAGTAGTGTCATTTGTTAATCTTATAGTATCCCAACTTGAAGGGATGGTAAAATTCAGAGTATTATTATTCAATCTGGAGTCGAAAGCCGTAAAATCTGAATTAGATTCCCAATAAACATCAGAACCATTTTGGACAGTATAAGTTGTAATTGCAGTTATGGATTTTGTATAATTCACTTGAGTTTTATTAACTTCGAGAGCAAAATTATACCAATCGGCACTAAACGTATAATTTATTTGA
>JAUWMK010000235.1 GCA_030613185.1 Promethearchaeum sp. | reverse complement strand
AACCTTTCGCATGGAGGATTTTGTCATCTTTGATAATCCCAATTGAAAGCCCTGGAATTTTATTCTGTCGCATGGTTTTTCGAATGAAATCTTCGATTTTTTTGAGTTTTTTTTTTGATAATTCCATTTTTTTTTACCCTTAATTTAATTTAATAATAGTAATTTGATATTATGTTTATTTCTTACTCAATTTTAAAGCTTTTCCATTTTTGGAGATATTCTTCTTTTAAATCTACCCCAAACCCTGGTTTTTCTCCAACTGTGATAAGACTTTTATTTTTTTCTCCATATTTCATCCCTCCGATTATCGGATCTTCACCAAGTAGTAAAGCAGAATCAAGATCAAGGAAGATCATATTTGGTCGCGCCAAGACGAGATGTGCTGCGGCAGTTAAACCCAATCGACTTTCATTAAAACATCCAATCATACATTTTGCACCATATGATTCGGCGATTGCATTAATTTTTAATCCTGTATGGATTCCACCAGATTTGCCTAGCTTAATATTCAAATAATCTGCTGCACCTTTTTTACAAATTTTGAATGCGTCTTTATCATCAAATACAGATTCATCAGCACAAACCGGTATATTGATTTTTTCTCTAAGCCTTACCATATCATCTAAGTTCCATACCGGTAAAGGTTGTTCAAAATACATCAAATTAAGCGGTTCCATTAAGCGAGCATTTTTTAAAGATTCTGCGAGATCCCAGCCTTGGTTTGAATCGATCTTGAGATGGACTTCTTCCCCAACCAATTCTCTGACCGCTTTTACGTGGTTAAAATCCGTTTTTCCCGGTCTTCCAGTTTTCATTTTAATCTCATTAAAACCTTGATCAAGAAATTTTTGCGCTAATTTTTGAACATCTTCAACAGAATTTTCGTGTCCCATGGTTATATCAGTTCGTAATTGCCGATTTTTACCACCCAGTAGTTTATAAACAGGTTGATTGGAAGCTTTACCTAAAATATCCCACATAGCCATATCAAAGGCTGATTTCACTGAAGGATGAGTGGGCAAATATCGATTAATAAGGTTAAGATTTTCTTCAATGGCCGTGGGGTCCTTTCCAATCAATAATTTACCTAAAAATTTCGCTGCTTCAATACTTGTAGCTTGAGTTTCTCCCGTGATAAATGAGTAAGGGCTTCCCTCTCCCCATCCAGCAATTCTTTCATCGGTATTGATTTTGATTAGAATATTTTGGGCTGATGGAGTTGATCCTAGAGATATCGTTAGTACGTAGGCCAATTTCATATCCATGTTATAAATTTCTATGCTAGTTATTTTCATATTTAATATTAATAATGAGGATAAATAAAAAGAATTTAGAAAATGCTTTTATATTGGTGTTTAAAGGGAAAATTATGATAAATGCGTATTTCCAAAAAAATGGAAATTTCTTAAAATTTATCAATAAAAAAATGATTAAAATATATTAAAACGATAAAAATTAGATAAAAACTTGAAAAAAAATGCAATCCTATTTAAACAATAATAAATTTTTATAAAATATGACTGAAATTTTTCGTTACGGAATAGATCATTTAACACCAAATACAGCAATTAAAATTGCACGGGGCGAAATTAAAGGAATTTTGACTGAAGAATCAATAAATAATGTTAATGAATGCCATGGAACTGTAATAACAATCGCAAAAGGGCAAAAGCCCGTATATGCAATTAATACAGGATTTGGAAGTCTATGTACAACCAAAATTTCATATAAAAATGCCGGAAAATTACAGGAAAACTTGCTAAAATCACATAGTGTTGGTGTTGGTGACCCGATCGATAATGAAATTGCCAAACTAATGCTTATTCTAAAGGTGCATGCATTATGTCAAGGTTATAGTGGAGCATCAATTGGATTAATAGAGCGAATTATGTGGCATATCAAGCATAATTTTATCCCAAAAGTTCCAGAGCAAGGATCAGTAGGAGCTTCTGGAGATTTATGTCCGTTGGCTCACTTATTTTTACCTTTAATCGGGTTAGGAGAAGTATCAATCGATGGAGGAAAATCTTACATTCCTACTGAGAAAATCTTACATGAAAATAATTTAAAGAAATTCTCATTGGGTCCTAAAGAAGGACTTGCTCTTATAAACGGAACACAATTTATGGCAGCCCACGGAATAAAAATTGTAGAAAGGTTAAAAAATTGTCAAGATCATGCGGATATTATTGCAGCTTTAAGCTTGGAAGGGTTCTTAGGATCCAAAGCACCCTTCGATAAACGTTTACATGAAATTCGACCTCATCCAGGAGCACAAATTGTCGCGAAAAGATTTAGAAGATTATTGGATGCATCTGAATTAATAGAATCTCATAAGAATTGCAATCGAGTTCAAGATCCGTATAGTTTTAGATGTATTCCGCAAGTGCATGGTGCAAGCCGAGATGCTTTAATTCATTTGGAAGAAGTGTTAACATGCGAAATAAACTCAGTAACTGATAATCCAAATATTTTCCAAAATAATGGAAATCCGATTGCTATTTCAGGTGGCGGATTTCACGGTGAACCCATTGCATTACCCATGGATTACGCGGGCTTAGCTGCTTCCGAACTTGGAAATATCTCTGATCGACGTATTTATTTGTTACTTGGGGAAAAAGGAGAATATGGATTACCCGATTATTTAATAGAAGAATCTGGTCTAAATTCCGGATTCATGATAACGCAATATCTTACAGCTGCTTTAGTTAGTGAAAATAAATCCCTTTGCTACCCAGCAAGTGCAGATAGTATTCCAACAAGTAATGGTATTGAAGATATAGTTTCCATGGGGTCAATTAGTGCTCGGAAAACACTGAAAATAATTGATAATTTAGAGAAAATTTTAGGAGTTGAGCTATTTTGTGCATGTCAAGCAATAGATTTTCGACAGCCTTTAAAACCCAGCCCGATCTTAGAAAAATGTCATAGTTACGTGAGGAATAGAATTCCCCATATTAAAAACGATGAAGTTTTATCAAATTACATAAATACCGCAATTGAAATTGTTCGCAGTCAACAATTGCTTATTTTTTTCAATGAATAAATTTATAATTTGAAAGTTTAGCGAGAGAATGTAAAGTAAATTAAGTAAAAATAAAAATAGGTGGAAAAATTGGTTCAAAAAACGCTTGTAGGGCCTTTTAAGCAGATATTAACTATGAATGACCTCCCCAGTAAGGGTCCAATTAAGGATGATCAACTGGAAATAATCGAAGACGGAGGAATATTGGTTGAAGATGAAGTAATTGCAGCAGTATATAATAAAGAGCAATTTGAAAAGGAAAAGAAGCATTATAGAAATAAAAGTGGAGATAATTCTTACTATAAAATAAGTAAAGATGCTGTTCTTATTCCAGGGTTTATAGATTCACATACACACATGATATATGCTGGTTCCAGAGCAAAAGACTACGCAAGAAGAAATGCTGGAGAAAGTTATTTAGATATTGCAAAAAGTGGTGGTGGAATTCTTAGCACAGTAAAATATACGCGTGAAGCCAGTTTCAAACAATTAAAGCAATTACTTTTTGAAAGGGGTTTAACCCATATAAAATGTGGAATAACAACTACCGAAGTTAAAAGCGGATACGGTCTTGATTTAGAAAATGAATTAAAAACTCTAAGAGTAATTAAAAATTTAAAAGAATCAAGATCTTTGATTCCTGAATTAATCCCTACCTGTTTATCAGCCCATGTAAAACCGGATGAATTTAAGACTCACGAAGAATATTTGGATTATATAATCAAAGAAATTCTACCAATAATAAAAGAAGAAAAACTCAGCGACCGAGTTGATATTTTTATTGAAGAAGGTGCATTTAATCCAGAAATTTCATTAAAATTTTTAGAAGCAGCAAAAGAAATGGGATTTAAAATAACAGTGCATGCAGATCAATTTAGTACAGGAGGCTCTGAAGTTGCAGCCAAGGTTGGAGCTATAAGTGCAGATCATCTAGAAGCTAGCGGTGAAACCGAATTTTCTCTATTAAAAGATGGAAATGTAATCGCTACAGTACTTCCCGGAGCATCAATGGGATTAGGAATGCATTACGCCCCTGCTCGAAAAATACTTGATGCAGGTTTGTGTCTGGTAATTGCTACTGATTGGAATCCGGGAACTGCACCTATGGGAGACCTTTTAATTCAAGCTGCTGTATTAGGAGCAAATCAAAAACTTTCTATTGCAGAAACATTATCGGCCATTACAAATCGCGCAGCGATGGCTTTAGAATTAAACGATAGAGGTATTATCAAACCACAATATTTAGCAGATTTTCTTGTATTTCCTTGTTCAGAATATGAAGATATATTTTATAACCAAGGAGTGCTAAGACCAAAGCAAATCTGGATGAAGGGAACCAGAATAATTTAAGGATGATGAAAAATGAAACAAGATATAGAAATAGCAAGAGAGGCAGAACTAAGGCCAATATATGAAATTGCAGCAAAAATGGGAATTCCTGAAGAAGCATTAGAACCTTATGGTAAAAATAAAGCAAAAATAAATCTCGATTTTTGTTTTAAGTGCAGAAAGCAACATAAACCAGGTAAATTAATTCTTGTTACTGCGACTAGTCCTACACCAGCAGGAGAAGGAAAAACAACTACATCTATTGGTTTAACCGAAGCTTTAAACCGATTGAATAAACAAGCAGCTGTTTGTATTAGGGAACCTTCATTAGGTCCTGTATTTGGAATCAAAGGGGGTGCTGCTGGAGGAGGATATTCTCAAGTAGTACCAATGGAAGATATAAATCTACATTTTACAGGAGACCTTCATGCAATCACTTCTGCCCATAATTCATTGGCCGCTTTAATGAATAACGCAATTTACCGCAGAAAAATTGACTTAGACCCAAAAAGAATTTTATGGAATCGTGTTATGGATGTTAACGATCGCGCGCTAAGAAATATAATTGTAGGCTTAGGTGGACACACTGATGGAGTATCCCATCAAAGTAGCTTTGATATCACCGCTGCAAGTGAACTTATGGCCATTCTATGCCTTTCTAACAATATAGCAGAATTAAAAGAAAAAATAGGAAATATTCTTCTTGGATTTAATTTCGCTGGAGATCCTGTCTATTGTCGCGATTTAGGTGTAGAAGGCGCCATCACCGTATTACTTAAGGATGCTATTAAACCAAATTTAGTACAAACCATGGAAAATAATCCAGCTTTTGTTCACGGGGGACCATTTGCGAATATTGCACAAGGATACAATACAATTATTGCTGCACAAATGGCACTTCATTCTAATGATTATGTGGTTACTGAAGCGGGCTTTGGAAGTGATCTTGGAGCAGAGAAATTTTTCGACTTAGTTTGTCCATATGGAGGATTTGAACCGAGTCTTACAGTAATGGTGACTACAATTCGCGCATTAAAAATGCATGGTGGTCAATTACTCGATAGGATTACTCTAAAAAATACTGAAACTTTACGCAAAGGATTACCAAATTTAGGACGCCATTTGGAAAATACAACGAAATTCGGTGTAGATTGTGTTGTTGCACTAAATAAAATCATGTCGGATACTGATGAAGAAATCCAAATTGTTGTTGATTACTGTAAGGAACTTGGTTTTGATGTTGCAATCTCTGAAGTTTGGGAAAAAGGTGGAGAGGGTGGTGAAGAATTAGCAAAGCTTGTCTTAAAACATCTTGACGCGGGAAAAACTGATTATCATAAACTATATGATTGGAATTTGCCTGTAGAAGACAAAATTAGAATAATCGCAAAGGAAATTTATCGCGCCGATGATATCGAATTATTGGACGAAGCAATTGAAGACATAAAATTTATCAACAAACTAAAGCTGGATAATTTACCTATATGTATTGCAAAAACACAGAAATCTTTCTCGGATAATCCTAAATTACTCGGAGCACCTACCGGTTTTACAATGAAAATAAGAAGTGTACTTATTGCCTCTGGGGCAGGGTTTTTAATTCCGATTACGGGAAAAATGCTAAGAATGCCGGGATTACCTTTAATACCTGCCGCAGAATCTATTGATATCGATTATGATGGTGATGTTGTGGGGCTTTTCTAAAAATTTTTTTATATTTGTTATTGAGTTCTTGCATCTTGAATTATTCAAGTTGTTGCAATGTGATTGCAAATACATATTTAAAGGATTTGCAATGTGATTACAAATCATTATAAAGTCATTACCTATATTTTAATTATGGAATCTTATAATCCTTGGTGGATTGGGGAATCGGATTATGTTTATGAAAAATGGCAAAAAAACCCTATTAAATGGATCCCCACATTAATTCAAGAGTTTACTCTTTCTCCATATGCCTTACATTTCTTAAGTGGTCCACGGCAAGTAGGTAAAACTACCACATTAAAATTATTAATAAAGCATCTATTAGATCAAGGTAAAAATCCATACTCAATTTTATATTATCAGTGTGATGAATTATTGGACTATCAAGAGCTTGGCGAAATACTTGATAATTATGCAGTAAGTAGAAAAAAACGGATGATTTCAAGTTCAATAATAATTCTAGATGAAATTCCATTTGTTAAGGAATGGTGGCGAGCAATCAAAGCTCGTATTGATAAAGGGCAATTTAAGAATGACATAATAATTATTTCTGGTTCCGCTACTCTGGAATTATTAAAAGAAAGAGAACGATTTCCTGGAAGGCGAGGGAATGGAAAAGATTATATCCAACATCCACTAAATTTTTTTGAATATGTAAAAATCTTTGATCTAGACCTAATTGAATCTCACTTAGAAGAAATTCCGAATATTGAAGAAGTTATTCAACCAAATTTAATATATAAAACACGAATTAAACAATTGTTTAAAGAATATTTAGTATGCGGAGGTTTCCCTCTTGCAATTCAAGATTATTACCGTATAGGAAAAATAGATTTTCAAACAAAACGAACTTATATCGATTGGATTCGAGGAGATATACAACGAATTAATCGAAATGAGATGTATATGAAAGAAGCACTTTCATATTTATTACAAACAAAGGGATCAGCGATAAGTTGGCTTTCTATCGCTAAAAATACTTCAATAAACTCACCTCATACTTCTCAATCATATATTGAATCCTTTGAAAATATGTTTTTAGTTCAAATTTTATATCAAATATCACCAGAGGGAAAAATTTTATATAGAAAAAATAAAAAAATCCATTTTATTGATCCTTTTCTAATGAATCTATTAGCAGAGTACACAAATACTTCAATTTTGGAAGAAAATATAGTAGAAAATATAGTTGCAGCACATTTCTCTCGAAAATATCCTGTTTATTTTTGGAAAAATAATTCTGAAATTGATATCATCGCATTAATTAAAAATAAGCAGGTAGGTTATGAAGTTAAATGGGGACCAAAGCGATGGGAAAAACCAATTCATCTTAAATATAGTTTCATGCTATCAAAAGATAC
>JAUWMK010000111.1 GCA_030613185.1 Promethearchaeum sp. | reverse complement strand
TATCTAGCATCCACGAATTCTTCAATTTGTTCCATATCTTTTAATAAATCATCCGTATATTCAATTTTTTCTTTATAATCTGGAGGAAATTCTTGTTTTATTTTACTCCAAGAATATCTGTTATCCAATAAAAGAATAGCTCCGATATCTTTTTTACTTCTGATTAATCTGCCCATAGTTTGCATTGTTCTAATAATGGCTGGGATTTCATAGGCATAAATATCTCCTTTTGCGGGAAATAGAGTTCTATAATATTTTTGTTTAGCTTTGACAATTTCTCCCCATGGGGCATTTAATCCTAAAATAATCATACCATTCATCATATCGCCTGGAAAATCTTGACCTTCACTATTTCTTCCCCCCATTACTCCAATCCAAACAGCACCATCTTTTACTGCTTGAGATTTAAAATCTTGGACCATTAAACCTACCTCCGATGCGGATTTTTGCCGAGATTCATAGTAAAACTCTTTATTTATAGTTGAATCAAAATTTCTAAACACTTTTTTCCTTAAACCTTCAATACAATCATAGGAATAACAAAATATCCCAACATTTTTAGGAATAATTTTACAGAACTTCTCAATAATCTTTTTTAATACCGAAAATTTTATTTTATCTCTATAAGATAATCTAAAATCAAATTCTGGGGCACAGATTATTTTTTGGTTCTCAGGAGGATAAATTCTTGGAAATTTAATTGAAAAGAACTTTTTATCTCCATCTTCCAATCCAGCGAGTTTTTTAAAACTGGGTTCATGGTACGTACCAGTCATTAGAATTGATGCAAAGCAATCATTTAACACAGGTTTGAGAATTTTCCTCGAATCAAAGTATTCTAGTTTAAATGTAAATTGTGATTTTGGTTTCTTAGATTCTAAAAAAAACTCTAAAAATATTCCATAAGAACTATCAGATTCTCCTTCTAATATTCGTTGAATAAAAGTTATTACCGTTTGTCGAAAAATTTTTGAATGAAATATTGTCTCTAATGAATATTCAATATTTTGTCTAAGTTGAATAACTTCTTCGATTAAGATATCGATTATTTGGTTCTTTGCAGAATTTTTTATTTTAAAGATTTCTCTTAATATTGAGATTAGGGTTACTTTTTCAATTTTTTTTACCTTTCCGTAAATCAAAATTCTTCTTTTTTCCTTCTCTCTTTCTTTTTGTGGAAGAGTTTTAATCCTTTTTTTTTCCGATAATATATAATTTTTAGCCAAATTATTAATTCCATCAATTATATCAATTATTTTTTGAAAAGCAGGTATGTCATAAAAAACATTGTCAATTTTAGAGCTATTTTTTTTCTCATCTTTGATTAAATTCACAAAATATTCTTCTGATCGTGAAAGTGACCATTCACTTAGAGAAAATGACTGGATTTGATTGGAAGTGTTTATTAAATTATGACATTCATCAAAAATTATAATTGAATTTTCTAATGAGTTATAATTACTTTTGTAAAATGCCTCACGAATAAATGGATGAAGTATATATAAATATGAACAAGCCACCACATCAACCAGATTAATCAATAATTTAGAAAAAAAGTACGGACATACATTATTTTCACTTCCCCATTCATAAATTTTCTCAGCGGAGTAAATATTTGAGGGATAATTTGTGATAAAATTTGATACAAATTCTGATTTTGAGAGTGATTTCCAAGCTTCATCCCACACATTTTCTCCGAAACCGTCACCAAGAATATTTTTTATTTTCATGTATTCTTTTTTAAATATTTCATAAAATGGACATCCTTCTTTCACTTTTTCCCTTAATTCTTTACATTTTTCCATTAAATTAAGAGAAAGGTCTTTTTCATCTGGATTTCTTTCATTCTTATTTTCAAGAATCTTATCTTTTATAGGGCACATATGAATCCTTCCCTTTAATGATAGGATTTTGACATCTTGATTGGAACTATTTAAATTATTCTGTATTTGCTGATATTCTTCTAATACTCTATTATTTTGAGTAAAAGTGCGACCACAGAAAATAATTTGTTTTTTTAAAAGTTTTGCAGTAGTTAATGCAGCAGATAGCACCATTGAAGTTTTCCCAGAGCCCATTTGGGCAGAAAAAACAACATTATGTTGACTTAAACAATTTTCAGTTAATCTGTATGTAAATTCTTTTTGATTTGATCGAAAAGAATTATGGGGAAAATATTCTTGATTTAATTTTAAAATTTCAGATTTGGAAAAATTATTTGTCATCAAAAAATAATATCAGAATATGTATATAATGGTTTTTACTAGCTTTATCAAGTTAAAACTCATGCATCTTAAAATTATTAATGCTTCATAGATTGTCGAAAAGCAATTTCCTCAAAGGACGAATTATTACTATAAATTTTCTTTTTCTAAAGGAAATTTTATATAAGCAAATTTGTTATTTTGATTTAATAGTGTTTTTTTCAAAAAGGTCGGATGATATAAATTAAACAACTTAATATGACAGAAAAGGGGACAAATTTTGGTTTATAATTGGGAAATCTTTAATATATTTAAGCGTCAACCTCAATTGGACTTCACTGAACCATTGGAATCTAGCGAGGATCTTGAAAATTATTTCGTAGAATTAGATAATATTGAATTACGGAGTGAGATTTTTGAAAAAAAAAGATCTGAAAATGGTTTGAAATCACTCTTTGGGCGAAAATTTCTAATATTAGGCGATTATAAGGTTGGAAAGTCAAGTTTGAAAAATTATATATCCTACATTTTAAATAAATCACTGAAAACAATTCATATTGATGTTAATGTTGCCGATATTAAAGGTTTAAAAAACACAGAAGAAATTAAATCCATTATTTTTAAAAACTGGTACAGGAAATTAGCTAATAATTTAAACATAGAAAAAAAAAAGTATCAAAATAGTGATGAATATCTTGAAGCTATCTTGAAAATTTATGATGATATATTTGAAAATCAAAAATATGATTATGATTATAGTATCGTAGTTCTAGATCAAGCAAATAAACTTGAAAAAATGGAAGAAGTTAACCCATTTAAGCAATTTTGTGAAGTATTCCAAGGAATTTGGGAACAAGATTTTTCATATTCTCATAGAAAAAAGATTTTAATTATTTGTTGTGGAGAGCGAAAATGGATTGACTATTTTCAGTTAACAAATAGTTCCAGTTTCGGAGTTTTCTCTCATTGGATCCTTTATGGGGAAAATTGGGAAGTTTCCACCTTACGTGAAGCTCTAAGTAAAAGGATTAAACATGCCCTTAAACCTGATTTTGAATTCATGACTTCAATAATAATTTCTGACAAATTAGCTAACAAATTGTATGAAAAAGAAGGATTATCAATACGAAACTGGATTAAAAGCTTTGATAAATATTTAAATGAATTTGGGGAGCAATTTGCTGATTATAATAACGATTTCATGAATTTTGATAAATTTCTTGATAAAACCTATGATTTACAGGTGAAAATTTCTCGCGAGATTAAAAATTATAAATTGATTGGTTTCTTCGAGGATTTATTAAAAATAAGGAGAAAAAAAGGGTATAATACCTTTAAGGAATTAATTAACTTCTTGGATTATATCATTGAAACACGAAAAGGAAATTCTGTCTCAAAGACAAATCTACGTGGAATATTAAAAGCAAGTTTTCCAATTTTGACATATGAATTTATTGTTGATGAATTATGTTTGGGAATGAATGGAGAAAAGCCTGAAGGTTTAAGGTATCCTTTATTTAAATTAACTCCCGATAATATTGAAATATTAATCGTTGACAATTTTTATGAATTTTTAAAATCAATTAAAAGAAATTATAATAAAAAACCTAGTGAATTTATTTTAAAATATATTGATAACCAGTATCGCCCAATTACTCATCATATCAGCACTCGAGAACTAGAGATGTTAGATAATATCTCTGATTTATTTGGATCGTTAGAAATTATGGCTAAAAATTTTAATAATGACTCTATAAATCAAATTTTCAAAAATACACGGTTATTATGTATAAATAAATTAAAAAAAATATGGAAAGATTATTTATCCGAAAACGATCCATTAAAACAGAATTTATTTTTAATTGATCTTAAAACTGAGATGGTGACTTTACCTTCAGTTATTGTTTACTCAACTGTAAAGTTATATCTAACTGATCTTCTCCCCAAAGATAATTCTTTTCTCAATCTTCCAATAGAAGAGAAAATTTTCTTAGAAATTTTCAAATGCTTGATAAATCGAATTAAAAAACCTGCAAAAAATATTATTTATGATTTTTGGTTAATCACAGATCCAAAAAAGCCAAGCGGGGTTAAAGAATTAATAAATAAAACTATAATATTTATACAAAATATTTATGAATGTTTGAAAGAATTCAATAATCTAACAAATGAACAGCAATTTTCTATAATAAAAAGTATATCATTCCCAATTAAACGATTAATTGATGAAAATTGTTTAAATAAACTTCCTAGTCAAAAATATAATAAAATATCTTTCGAAAAGAAAGTATTAGAAGATTTTCTCAAAATACCAAAAAATTATCGAAACACAGAAATCACTGAAACAAATATTCGTGAATTTTTAAATCAAATATCAATTTTTGAGTCCAATGTAGAAAAAGCCGAAACTATTAGAGAATGCATGATTTTAATTCTTAAAAGAATAAATGATTCAGGTTATTATTATACAAACTCCGAGATTCAACGTTTAATTAGTAAATCTATTGATAACTTATATTTTCCAATTGGAAATGTTTATATTTCTCATTTGGATAATGATAAAACAGTTAAAAGCGGTTCAAATATGTATTATGTTATAAAAAAAATCAAAGAATCTAGAAAATCATTATTTAATTATGTCAATAAACCATCCATAATTAAGGAATTAAGAATATTGGTTAATAATCTTAAAGAAAAGAAAACCCCTGTAAATATTATCTTTATTGATGATATCATAGGATCAGGAGAACAGTTCATTAGTAAATTTCTCAAATTCAGAAATGAACTATTAACAGCGATAGGTGAAAACCTGAATTTAAAGTTTTATTTAATTGCGGCTATATGTTCTGATGTGGCTATAAAAAAAATTGATAAACAGACAGAAATTGGAATTGATCAAATTAAATTTTCTGTTTTAATAAAGAATCAAGATAAAGCATTTCATAAAGACCATTGGATTGATCAAAAAAAAATAAAGCAATTTAAATCTTTTTTAAAACGTTTAGATAATATAGATTGGGTAGGGAGAAAGAATTCACAATACTTAATAATTACAGAAAATAATACTCCAAACAATACTATTAGTTGTTTATGGAAAGAAGTGCTAGATAAGCGAGTTAACAAGATTTGGAAACCTTTATTTCCAAGAACGGGTCAATAACTCCTTTTTCTAAGAAATATATGAATATTTTATCTAATTTGGGATTTTATTTCAAATTTTCACCAATACCCAAATCTTCTCTTATCTTCTTTATGAGCCCTGTGGTGTTTCTTTTGAGAACTAAATACCCACAAATTTGAGCGCCGATTATCTCTTTTATCTCTGTTCTTATGATGCACTACTTCACCATTGTGCAATTTTCTTCTTAATTTTCTTTCAGCGACAAATCGGTGGAAAAATGTTCCTGAATCGCTAAATCTCTTATAACCTGCCTTATCAATATAAGTTTTATTTCTTCTTCTATTCATATTTTCACCTACTTGGAATTTATTTAATTAATTAGTTAGTAGAAATTCCATAATATGCTCCAAAAACTGAGATCACAAAAGAGGCTTCTTCAGTAAGAAAAATTTTTCCCCTGGGTTTTTTTTCAACCTTAATTATAGTCTTTCTTTCTAATTCATCCAAAAAGTGAGTATTTAACTTATTATAAAAATTAGATTTCTTTTCCCATGATTCATGAAATAAGTTTAAATCATTAATAATATCAATACAATCTTTTTTACTAATACTGATCTCTGTATTTTCATCCATAAATCTTTTAATTGCAGTTAAGAATAATACATGATTCTTAGATAGAATATCAAGAGATAAATTTGGAATATTTGGGATAAATGGATCTTTACTGAATTTGTGATTTATATAATCCACTTTTGTGAAATATGGCATTATTCCAAAAAATAATCGAGAAAGCGATCCTGCAACAGATAGCATTGTTCCACCAGAAATATTGATATATACATTATTTCCCATAGAATTCTCAATATGATATATTTTGGCGATTTCAGTCATGCATTCTACAAGATCATAATAATTTATTTTCCCTTCAATAATATCTTTCTCAGAAAGATTTAATTCAGATTTTAAACGAGATTTAATTTCATTATAGTCTTTCAAAAAAGCATCTTCAAAAGATGCTGTGTATAAATAAATTTTTTCTGGACGCAAGGTTTTTAAAGGTTCCATGACACGTTCAGCACTTGCATTCCCAATCGGGATTATATGCACTCTTAATTGGTTTTTATGTTCAGCCATTTTTATCTTTCCATTTTTCTCATTTAAATGTTTTTAATTAATAATAGTAATTGACCATTATAAAGTTTACTTACTCATGATAGTTTAATGAGTATCTTTAAATACATAAATAGTTTGTATATATTCAAATAGTATGTTTTTATGAAAGTGAAATAAAATGAATGAAAATCAATCCCTAGCGGACTTACAGAAATTTTTGCGATCACATCCAGATTGTGCAAAATTTATTCCTTCTCTCTTGAAGGATTACACAGCTTGGCAAGAAAACCATCAAGTCAAAAAATTAAAAATTGATCCAATTAGCCAACAGATTTTTCAATTTTTAATGGGGCAATTAGTTGTAAATGAAGTAGATTTAACTGAAATATTTCGATTAACACAGCAAGAAATACATGGAAAAATGAGTTATATTGAATCCCAGTTAGGTCATATTGTTGTAGTTGACCGCACGAATCCTGGAAAATGGATTCTCTATATAAACGAGGAGGCATTGAAAAATGGTTAATCCAAAATCAAAACAAAGATTATTGACTCAATTTTCTCCATCTGGTAATATAGAGAAGGGAAAAATTCGGTTGAATGCAATTGAGGTTGAAATAACTGATTCGATAAAACTCTATCTTTCTAAAATCAGTGGAGACTTCTCAAATCCAGAAGTATATTCCAGCCATATTATCCGTCGGGTAAATATCAAACATAATTTTGCATGTGTGAGTTTTAATCGTAAACCTAGGAGTGATTCCCATATATGGGTTCTCTCAGTAGAACCACTTAAAAAATATTCTTTTAAAGATTCGGGTAGCCAATTTAAAATAATTCCAATTAGTACTCAAGCCGAATTAAATCCAGAGAATTTAAATGATAGAGAATCAATCCGGGAATTAATTTTCAATGAAGTGCAACAAGAATTTGCCAATTTGGGTTATCTCAAACCTGGAAGTGTTAGAACAAGTAGTAAACGTCATTCGAAGGGTTTCATGCTTAAAATCGATTCACCTGTGAGATCAGTGAAAGATGGTTTATATTGGTATCATGGTTTCAATGGAATCAGAATTCGTGTGAAAAATTGGAAAAAGAATAAATTTCTCATAACTTTGGATACACTACTACCAATTTTGAAAACCACTTATCCTGCTGAAACGGGATATCAAACTATGATTGATAACAATGGTTGGTGGCCTTCCACAAGAAAGTTGCCTGAATCTGTTTCGAAAAATTTTCTTTTAATTCGGAAGAAAAACGCTAAGAACCGATTGAAACAAGATTTATTTATACTAAATCAGCTCTCTTTCTCACATTCAGGAATACAAAAGATAGGAGATTTCGAAACAAAAAAATACAAATATTTACCAGAACCGACATTTTTATTTGGTTCAGGCCATTCCGAGCAAATATCGGAGAATATTATGTTATCTGAATTTATTGCACCTCGTTTAAAAGATTATGGGCCATATTTTCAGATTAAAAAACCTATCCGAGTTCAACCTGTTGTAATGAAACAACTTGAAGAAGAATTCGGCACTGATAAGATTTTGAAAGCACTAGATGAATTAAAAGAAATTTATCGACTCCTATATAGACAGGATCTTGTTATTAACGATCTGATCACTCTAAAAGAAACAGAAGATCAGGTCGAAAGTCAATGTAAACTACTTTCAAAGATGTGGCCAAAAAAATTCGATATAGTTGTTGGTTTCCTGAAAGGAAAGAAATATAATCATCCTTTCCGATCTGCTATCAAAAGGGGATTGCAAAAAGCTCCCTCCCAAGTAATTAAATATTACAATCTAAACGCAATTAAAATGTTCAAAGACATTATGAGTCATTCGATACTAAGCCAATTTAACTATAAAATTACAGGAAAAATAATGACTCCGGTAGATCCGAATAATTTAAAGGAATTTCAAGTTCGGATTTATTATGATTTGGGACATTTTCGTTTAACATTCCGCAATTCAACCTTAGGTCCCAAAGCAGTTGCTATTGTAGGAACCGCAGCATTAGTTACAGATCAAGGCGTTTATGGTTTCCAAGCAGTTTCCCAGATTAATGATATAAACAGAATTGAAGTGCCTTCTCGTAATATCGTCCGCAATATTATTACTGAGGTTATCAACAAATACCTTCAAGCTACAGGGAATAAGGTGATTGAAGGAAATATTTTAATCCAAAGAGACGGAAAAGCCCATAAGGATGAATTTGATGAAGCAGAAGAGGTAATTGAATATTTCCGAGATAGTGAAAACCAACTTGTTTCAAATAATTGTAATTGGGTATTTGTGGAATTTAATAAACGCCCAGTTATCCGTTTATTTAGTCACTTTCCTGATTTAGAACCGAGAAGGGGAACATATTTTCCTATTAATGAAGAAGATATTTATCTAACCACCACTGGTTTTCCAGATATTCATGCTAAAGCATCTAAAAAAAAAGAAAAGAAGGAAGCAGTTGGAGTAGCAGTTTCATTGGAAATTAGACGGTTAGCTGAAGGTGGTCCAAAACATATTAAAATGATTAAAATCGCTTGTGATGTTTATTATAGATCTTTTATGTGGATGGCATCCTTCCAAAAATCTCGACATATAGCTGAAGCGAATATGGTTCATGAACTTTTTGATTTAAGGCGACAAGGAGTTAACGATCCACCCGAATGGATTTGTTAATCTGCTTATTTTTTACTCAGAAACTTAAATCTGAAAAATAAGAATCGGTGAATAAATATGGGAGAAACTCGAAAAAATATAAAATGGAGTAAAACAGGTTCATTTTCAGTAAGTAATATAGTTAATTGGTTTTATGACTCCCACCTAATAAATTCACTTTATCATACCTCAAAACCTGTAGATCTAACCGTGGAATCTGGAACCAGATCTACTCAAAAATGTGGTAAGAAGAGAAAATCATTACCCTATCATGAGAGGATCTTTCGTAAATTTTTTTTACGTAAAAATTATCCTGCTTCTCAGAACTATTCCTATCCTAGGGTTAAAGGGATGCTTGTTCATGATACTATTGATTATTTTATAGAACATAAATTACCATCTATTCATTTGTATTTTGCAGTTGAAATCCCACTTTATCGTTTATGGTATTTACTTCGCCGATCTCTTTATCTAAGTCTCCTTCAAAAAATTCGCGATCGACAAAGGACCGAACCTCAAATCAAGGTTTGGTATCCTTTCTTATTGGATGAATCTATGAAATCTCTTGAAATTTTCTTAAATCATCTCTTTTATAGCTGTGTAGATCGATTAATAAATCAACATTCGCTTAAAGCCATTCTAGAAGACCTTACACCTTTGATTCATGAGCACACTCATTCCATTATCTATCGCGGGTACAAAATCTTCTTCAAACCTGATTGGATCGTATTTGAATTAAATAAAGCTGTAGTAATCGAATACAAAACAGGAAAATATTATTCCTCGCGTTTTGAAAAAGATCACTTTCAAATCTTGCTGTTTGCTTGGTTATTTGAAAAAAAATTTAATATTATAGTTGAACGCTGTGAAATTAATTATATGGATGTTAAAAGGACAGTAACTATTGAATTTAGTTTGGAAACCCGGACAGAAGTCAAGGGAAAACTTGATGCATTCATCAATAGCAAAAATCTAAATAAAACTGGAATACATCCCATGAAAAGAGATAATCAGAAGAAACTAAATATTAATCCCAGAAAAGATTATTTAAAGAAAGATCCTAATTTTCATCCAGTTTCTACTCAGCGTACATTATTATAGCAGAATAATAATAAGGAGTTGATTAAATTTCTAAAATATTTTTTAATTCAAAAGTTTGGTGTTAAAATACCCAAATATTAAAAAATTCAATTTTATTTACTATTTTTACTTTCATCAAGAACAATACTTTTTTATACTTTTTTCAAAGAATGTAAAGTATAGACAATGTCCTATCGATGCCAAATATGTGGGTCAACCTTTAAAAAACCAGATGGACCCACTTCTTCTAGACATATTAATTCTAACAAACATAAAGGTGCACTAATAAAGAAGGGTACTTCTACATCTCTTACAAGAGAAAGGAGAATTTCTTCCTCAGCCAAACAACCTACAGATATGATTTTTTCTCGCCTTGAGAATCTTGAGAACCAAATGAAATTTGTCATTTCTAAAATAACTAAAATTGAATCAAATTCAGCTCAATCTTCACTAACAATGACATATTCGGAATTAGAAAGGTTGGAACAACAGATTTTAAAAATAATCCCACGAGGTGACTCTATTTCTGTTGATGAGTTATTGAGTAAAAGACAATTCAAACAAACACCATTTAATAACATCGAAAAAGCCATTCTAGCGTTGATAGATGGGCAAAAAATTGAAGGAACTGAAGGAAAATCGAAATTTAAAGTGGATGGGTATATAGGAAGATTGATCCAACCATAAGACATGCAGATTGTTATTAAAAAACAAGGTGAAATGGTATTACAAAACTAACTTGGCCCTCGCAAAATGAATGTCGTAAAATGAACGATATAATCATTCAAACGCAATTTGAACCCTTTGGGTCATCAAGATATATAAAAAAAAGTAAAATTAATGATTTTGTAGGACGGTATAAGGAATTAGATCAATTTAAGCAGTTTATTGGGCAAATCCTCCAAGATCAATCAAGTAGAGGAGTTAGACTTGAAGGGGGCGCAGGAGTAGGGAAGTCTACCTTGTTTAATTATTTGAAACAGTGTATCGAAGAAGAACGGACTAATCCTGCTAAATCAAAATTTTATATACATACAGAAACTGATATTCTCTCTGCATATTTTGACATCACAAATGGAATCGCTAGCTTCTCCGATATCTGGGTAGCATTAAATAATGCTCTCAGAAGTAATTTTGAAACAGAAATTGGTGCCGATATCAGTTTTTTTGAGTATGTAGCCTTGAATTTAGTTTCTTCCTTTTTTCAACAAGATTTCGACAAAATTTCTAAAATTTTTTGGCCAGATGGTGCTGTTCCTACCCATTTCAACACCAGAGATTTAAAAGGTATATATCATCAATTTTATAGGAATTCCAAAAATAAAGTTGAGGCATTACAAACATATTATCTCCATAATTTTCCACAATATTTCTCCTTCTTCAAAACAGAAATAATGGGTAAAAAATTTGATATCACAAGAAAGGATACACCTGATATTGTCAAGTTACTTCAGGTCTTATATTTTGATGATCCTAGTTTCTATTTATCGGAATTAGAACAAGGAAAAGTGTTTAAATCAGATAAAGAAATATTAGATTATTTCAATAATCTTATTCGATATTATGCTTGTTGCATAAAAAAACAGCCCCTTTTGTTAATTGGAATAGATGAATTTACAAAGTGTAGTGTGATCGAGCCTGAAGTGTATTATAGAGAATTAAGCAGAATTTTTATCAATCTACGTAATAACTTAAAATTCACATTATTTGTCTTTATTTCAACAGTCGAAGATTGGAAAAATTACGATAGTTATATTAAGGATGACACAGATACAGCTGGACAAATTGAACCCTTCCTAAAAAAAATGTTGTTATTGAGCTTACCTCCAGAAGAGGTAATACAAGTCTTCAAAAAACGCATGAGTTTATATTGGGATCAAGTTGGATACTCCCCCCGATCACCTGCGTTATTTTATCCATTCTCGGAAAATATGTTTGAATATGTTTTTAGGTCCCAAAATAGAGATTTACGAAAATCGATTGAATTTTTAAAAGATTTATGGTTTGAATTCCGGCATCATAGGAAAATTCCAAAGATGCAAACAAATTTTGAAAGTATGCGGATCACTTGGTCTGTAAAGAAAGAAAAAATTGATGTTCAGAAATTTCGACAATACGATTGGGAAATCATCGAACGTGAGTTTGAAAATCCTGCTAGATACAAAAATGCGAACAGTGAACGATCTGATTTAATTGAAAAAGCTCTTCAATCTGCATGGATCTGTTTGCGAAACAATTACTCAGATGAAATCAGTAGAGTACAAAAGAATCCTGTAATAAAAATTGGTGGAAAAAAACGACTACCTGATGTCCTAGTTCGATTTCGAGAAAATTTGGGTTCGCAATATAGTCGAAATGTCGAATTTCAAGTAAAGGTTTATGAATCCCATTCTTCTATACCCTTAAAAAAAATTGAATCGTCACTGGAGTTATTTCTTTCGGGTTTTACTGATGCAGTTCATTTTATTATTACAGGAAGAGGATTGGATTCTGTTGCAGAACAAC
>JAUWMK010000334.1 GCA_030613185.1 Promethearchaeum sp. | reverse complement strand
TGATTTGGAACTAAAATTTTGTTTTCAAGTAGTGGTTTTGTTAAGGCGTGAGCTATGGTCCAAAGCAGGGGAACCACCAATAATATTGCAAACCCTATTGAGAATTGATCCATTTGAAAAGTTCCATTAGTTCCTAAATAAAATATCCCAAGAAGCATAAAAAGTGTAATAAGAATCTGTTTAACATTAAATCTTTCACGCAAGAACAGAAAACCAATAATAATTGCATAAATGGGAGATATTTTTAGGGCAATAGATCCAGAAATTGAACCTGCTAATTTTAATCCTTCTACGTACCCATAGGTGGCTATCGCGAAAATCAATCCAATAATTAACATTCTAAAAACTATATATTTTTTTGAATAGCATATTTGACAAGAATTTTTATTAACTCCACTAATCAATTTCTTTTTTTTACTTTTCCTTTTTTGAAATAGGAGCACAATGAAAGCAAAGAGAAATTCCCACATTGACATTTGCAATACAAAAATTGTTGAACTAAATTCTTCTGGCCGTAAATTATTAATAATTGGATGAATTCCATTACCAATTAATACAACTAATGCAAAAATCAATCCTCGAGAAGAACTATAGAATTTTTTAATATTTTGAGTAGATGGTAATTTAATTTCTGATTCTCTGCAAATTTCACTCATTCAATATTTCGAAGTTTTGATTATCCAAAAAGTTTATCCAAAAAAGTTTTTTGATGATGCGAAATTAGAAAAACTTAAGAGATTCGACAAGCATGCAGTTATTTTATATTATTAACAATGATTGGAAAATTTTTAGTGTACTGAATGAGATATTAGCCAAAATAATCGATCATAATGGGAATAAATTACTCGATTCATTATCACAATTAAGGAAAATTGAACGTGAAATAAAATCTAATTTTACTATTCGAATTTTTAAATATTTACAAAATGTTAATTTATTGCTAACAAATCTTACAAATCTGAATTCTAATGACTATAGCTCTATCCCAGAACTTATATTTTCAGAAATTTCATCAATTGAAAATTCGATTTCTCATCTTCTTCCAAAAATGCGCTCTATAAGATTGATATATAAGGAAAATACAATCTTCTCAAGAACTATCAAAGAACTTCAACAATTAAATGATCGTTGTCAGAAAAATATTTCAATTTTATTGCATAATTGGAATCAATTCAGTGATTATAATCAAAATACAAAGCAATTCTCTATCCCTCCTAAACGACCTTATGAGAATAAGCCTCAAATATGGTATTCTTTTGCTTTTCTTAAGGAATCAAAATTTTTTCTTAGTTTTGATAAGTATCCTTGGATGAAAAACTTTAAAGAGGCAGATTATTTAATTAAAAAATTAAGATCATCGAAATTTATCCTTTCTGAGATCTTTACAATGTCAGATTTAATAGATCAACCTAGTATAAAGAATAAACCATTCAGATTAGAATTCTTTTTCCTACTTTATGAACTTAAAATTCTAAAAACAGAAAATTTATACTCAAAAATGGAAAAAATTAAGAAAAATCAGATAAAAAGACAACTCGAATTATTTTCCCATGATATTATAAACCAATTAATGTCTCAAGCTGCAAAAGAATATGAAATCGGATATTCAGAAGATGATGACATCAATCCACTCAAAGAAATTCCTCGTACAATGTTAGATTTGCTTAATCGAAAACAAGAAGAAATAACTAGCGAATATCACGGAGATTTTCATACCGCAAATCAAATTTTACAAGAACATGGCAAAATACTGTTTGAAATTATCGATCAAATAGAATTAAGATTAAAAAATATTTCAAACCTAATGAATCCTTGGCCAGATGTCCTTAAGAAATCATATCAAATGTTGAACCAACTTCGGGGAGAAATTTCAAGACAGTTAGAAGATTTTGAGCAATATTCTAGTTCAATCCAAGTTGATAGCGATAAGATTAAATTGGAACAGATAACTCAAAAAAATATTAGAAAAATAGAAAATCTTCTAAAAGATTATCAAAAAGTAACTGCCCCTTATATTCCAGAGAGTCTTCCCAAGATTGATGAATTAAAGGAGATAATAGATGATTTTCATAAGAAAATATCAAATTCAAACGATGATATTGAAAAAACATTTAGAGAATTTGGAAAAAAAGGAGTAAATATCACTTCAATTAAAGATAATTGGGATGAAGAATATAAAGCAATTTTAAATCGTGCAAAATATTCATTAAAAGGTTTAATAATATCAATTTTTCATCAATTCAATAATGTCCTGGAAAAAGAACAAGATTTTTTTAATTCTTTGAACGAAGACCCCCTTAAAGATAATATGCAAAAATTTGATTCTACAGATTTTCTCAAACCGGAAAGATTGTCCGAGAAGGATCTTCGCAATAAAATCAAAAAATATAACAACAAAATATTAGAAATCGAAGATCTTAAAGTTAAATATTCTAAGGAAAAGGAAAATTTGGTTAGAATTTTAGAGCAACAATTGAATGAAAACGGCTTAAAGTCCGGAACTTGTGCGATCTGCAGAAAATCAGTTAATGTTGCTGAAGATAATTTTGTAAAATGCGAATTTTGTGGAGCTTTAACCCATTACACCTGTGTAGTTCAATGGATCCAACATCATAATTCATGTCCCGTATGTATGAACCAATATACAATCCCAAATAATGGGCTTTTTGATCCGGACGAACTTGAAAGATAGATTTAATTAAAAAAATATTATTGTTATCCCAATTTTTTAATTTTATCCGTAATTTTTTTCTTTTGATCATCACTAACAGGAATTTCATCATATAATTCAAGAAGGTACTTGTATCTTGCAATAGATTTTTCGATCTTTCCTTTAGATTCCATTATTTCAGTTTTTTTGAGAAAAATCTTTGCTAAATCAAATTTACGTTGGATTTCGGGAGATAATTTATTTAAAGCTTCTTGTTCTAATCTTCTTTTTTCTTCTTTTTCAGCCATTATCTTAGAAGCACGAGAATCATAAAGATCTTGTTCTTTTTGCTTTTTAATTTTAATATTCTCCATTCTTTCTAAATGCTCTTCTTGTAATTCTTGCATATGTAGAGCTTCTTGTTTTAACATAGATGCTTGTTGATTCCAACCAATTTCTTTAAAAATTTCAGAAGATTCCCTGTAAAATTTCGCAGCTAAATCAAATTCTTTCTTTTTCATATGAGATTGAGCTGTATCTAATATTTTATTAGCTTTATCCAAATTTTGTTGCTCAATTTCTTTCTTCCTTTGTAGTTCATTTATTTTATCTGCCCGATTTTTTTTAGCATTATGACTAAAGGGCTTACTTATTTTTTGTTCTTGAGAAATTGGTGGAGAAGTTTGAGGTTTTATTGGTATTTTTTGAATTTTTTTTACTTCTTTTTGCTCTTTTTTTTGATATAATTCAGGTTTTTTATTTACAACGATATTTTGACTCAATTTTGAGTGTTCAATGTGTTTTTGATATTTGAACATCTCAGTTTCTGCTTTATTTGCTAGAAATTTGTAATTTAATTTCGTGTAAATTTCCTTAAGTTCCGCATAAATGGGAATTAAATCTTCAAAATTCTTAGATTTCTTCAATCTTCTTATTTCTGATTCCAATTCATCTGCTTTTTTATCTAATCTCATACTATTTTCCTTCTAATCTGCACATTGCAATGAATGTAAAATACTTGCCCAATCTTGGCAAACTATCGCTATTTTTCCATCAAAACTATTATATTCATTAATTGAACTGAATGCAATTGGGGTATAACCAATCCGTTCATAGATATATCGATCGCTAAGATTTAAACAAATACCGACACCACCAGCATATTTTTCTTTAATGGAATTTAATGTATTTCTTTTATATATCGATAAAGATTCGTTTTGAGTTTTAAAGAAAATTGTGAGATCTTCCATCGAAAAACCTAATTTCTTCATGATTTCTAAGGTTTTATTCTTCAATTCTATTGACCGAGAAGTCACAATATGTATTTTATATTTTTTACTAATTTTGTTAAGAGATTCAATAGTTGAATTCTCCCAAGCAACGTCTTGTTCTAACATCTCTTGACGATTATATATTTCATAAAAACGATTTCTTCGAGAGCTTGCCGAAAAGCTTACAGATCTCGTATTAAAAGAGGCAATTTGCATCATATATTCCTTTTTAGAAAGATAGTGTCGAATTGAAGCATCATCCCATCCAATTTTCAAGTAAGAATAATATTTTCTCCAGTAATTATTTAAAACAATGTTATCCAATCCCAAAATTAAACTAAATTGAACTGTCATATTCTTTACCTTCTTCACTTGTTTTCATATTAAAAAGTAATTATCTTAAAACCTTGATCAATATATGATGTCATCTTTGGGTGACCATTCAAATCACCTACAATTGGAAGATTTTCCAACTCAACCTCTTTGATTGAGCCCATTTTAGTTGCACAAGCCTTGCAAACTGCATCAATTAACTTTAGATCTTTAACTTTTTTATATAGGTTCAAAAACGGAGCTTTGGGATTATCATGGAATTCCTTTATTAATTTAGTAGCAGATCCTTCAATCACAACTTTTACTTCATAGTTATTCTCATGCATATCTAAAGCGTTTAGTAAAACATGAACAAAGCACATCGGATCACCATTAAAAGCAAAGAGAACAATTTTTTCCATTATGATTTAAACCAGTTTTAATCGTAAAAGTTTTTGTTTTTGCTTAATATATCAATACATGACTAATGTAGTACTTCCTTCTTAACACTTCTACCGACAAAATATTAAGCCAAATATAATCATTTTCTAATATATTATCCCGAAAATAAGATTTTATCCACCCGATAATATGATCTCCGACAAATAACAATTATTAAGAATAGATTATTGTGTTACTTATGAGAAATGATCTGGCAGATTTTTCGCGAGAAGAGTTATTGGATTATATTGAAATGCAGTCTAAGAATTGGCTCGCACATGATGGTTGTTGGTTTCAAGGTATTGAAGCTGAATTAGGAATAGAAACCGCAATGAAATATGATCGAATTGGTTGGAAGCGTTTTACTCAAATCGAAGCAAAACAAATAAAAAAATTTTTGAAACTTAAAGAACACCCAGGAATTCCCGGTTTGATAAAAGCCTTGAAATTTCGACTATATGCAAATATTAATGTTCAAGAGATTGTCGATATAGCAGAAACT
>JAUWMK010000337.1 GCA_030613185.1 Promethearchaeum sp. | reverse complement strand
AAATTTGCACGGTTTGCATCAATTTTTCATGCCCATTTAATAGTGTCCCGAAGGAAATTGTTGATGAATTTCTAAAAAAGAACCCGATCATGAGAGAAGCTTGGGAAAAGAGCGGATATAAATTAGATTAAAAAAGATTTTTCTTCAATAAAATAATTGTATCCATAAAATTTTTTGAACATGGATCATTAATCAAAAGTATAGCCTTTTGTATAGATACATAGGATATTAAAATACAGGCTTAAGGTGATTAATATATGATAACAGACGAAGAAATTGCTCAGTTTGATGAAAAAATGCTACACTGGGCATTAAAACACAAGGAATTCTTAACGGACTAAGTTTAAAATTATTTTTGTTACTACTGCTTTGGATAAATTAAAAACACTCTTTTTCGATTCGATTTAAGTTATATCCACTAAATTATTGAAAGTAATTAGAGATATCTCTCGTATTTTACTCTCACTAAAATTTCGTCTGAAGGAAAATCTAGTTCATCAGCCCATCGAAATTTCAGCGATAAACCTGAAAACGCATCGTTAACTTGCATGCTTTTCATATTTTCTCCCTTCACATTCTGAACGTTTGCCAATGCCATAATAAAATATTGAAAACTTAATGATTAATAGTTGAATAATTATGAACTTCAGAATAATTTATATTAAATATTCCAGCCAAAAATTAGAAAATTGCTAAGAAACTTAACCTAAGACAGAAAACGACAAAAAATTGACAGTAAACCACCATGTATAAATATGATTTTTATAACTTTGAGCTATTTCTTTTCTACTCATTTTTACATGGACTTCTTCACTCAATCTAAATATTCAGAATAATACTTGTGGTGGCATTTTGGACAAATCCCGTGTGAAAATTCGAATTTGGAGTGATCCCGAATATAATTTTCAATTTGGATCCATTCCCCTTCTTTATTTCGGATAGTTTTACAATGACTACAAATTGGTAATATTTTTTCAAATATATCAACCCGACTTTGAGATTTTCCCAGTAATCGTTCAATTTCCGCTTGATTTTTTTTAAGTTCATCGATTTGGTGGTGATGAAGGCCTGAAATCAAGGTAACGTTAATAAGAAACCCCAAGAAAACAGGTAAGAACACACTAATAATATTCCCTGTATTTTCAAGAGACCCTACATATACATAATAGATAATCACAATCAATGAGTCAAGAACAACAACAATAAATGAGGTTAAATGGTGAAATTTTTGCACTGTGACGATATTTAAATATAAGAAAAGCATTAAGAGTGAAGTTTGAAAAAATATATAGTTAAACATATAAAAATAATAATCTCCTTGTTGAAGAGTTGGAACAATTAAAGTGGCTATGGATGTTCCCAAAAAGAAGCAATATAAAGCCCAAACTGCTAGATTTTTTCGTTTTATTAGAACTAAAATGAGGGACAATAGAAATCCAAATGCAGTAATAGAATGACCTATAAAGTAGATTAGATAAAAGGCATCCATATTACTTCGGTATTGTGTTATAACATAAAAGACTGCAATGAAACCAAAAATGAAATCTCCAATAATCAAGCTTTCCAATTTACGCCTATCATGAATTGATGCATTTGGATATATTTTTTTAACAATTTTTTTAACTTTTTGAACTGCTTTATTATCCACAAATATGTTAAGAATCATTGATCACCCGTAAGAATAAGTGTATTTAGTCACCTATAAGAATTTTAATTCTAAGATTTATCTTATTGATACGATAAAAACCTTCAATACTTCTTCGGGTAAACAAACTTATAGCTAAGAAGTAAATAAGAAAAATTATCTTATATTTTTTTGCTTGAGAATATTTCCTTGACACCATTTAAATTTCTTACAACCTTATTGCTAACAGCACTCAATCTTGAAAAACTATGATGACCTTGGGAAACCAGTATAGATTTCCAATTTAATTCATTTGCTATGTAAAAATCATGCTCAGTATCTCCTATCATCCAAACATTACTCAAATCCAACATTTCTTTTCTCTCTTTGGCAAATTCTTTAACTAAATCCATCTTCCCTTTAGCATAATTATTATTCAATCCTAATATATCTTCAAAATAGTGAAAGATTCCTTTGTTTTCGACAGCTTGTTTAAGTTTTCCAACTTCCATAGCAGAAATTATGAATTGTTTTGCACCTATTTGCTGCAGGTAGTCCAACACAAATTCTACACTTGGAAATAATTTCGCATCAAACATCCTTTTTTTATACTCATGTATAAATTTGTCTGCCAATATTGAAAAAGGAATCTGATTAAAATCAAATCCAAGCTTTTGATAATATTTTTTAACTGGAAACGTAAAAACTTCTTGATAATATTCTCGAGTTATTGTTGCAAGTTGATTTTTTTTTAGAAGTAAATTTATACACTCAAGTGAGACGCCTACATCATCAATTAATGTGCCATTCCAATCCCAAATTATACAAATTTCCTTGTTCATGAATACTCTCAATAATCTTGAATTATTTTAAAAACTCTCTATTATGAATGTAGTCGATAAAGTATAGTATCAAAAATTTTTAATTTGAATCTACCTTTTTTAAATTAAGATTTTTTAGTAAACTCAAATAATCTTAAAAGCCTTGATAGTGTAGTGGTAATAATATTTCCAATTTGGAAAATTGCCAACGCATGTTGGACTGTCACTCCAGCGACTCGGATTCGAAGTTTAAGCAGATCTCCTGCTTCAAAAGAAACTTCCGGTCAGGGCGCCATTTTTTTTATTAAATTTCAATTAATTGACGAATTTTATTCAAGTTTTCCATCTTTTTACTCTAATTCTTATATAAACGGATTATCAACTTTCGACGGGGTATTAAATAAATTTCTAATATTAGCACTTGGTCGGTTAGCACATTTCTAAAAATCTTAGAAAAAACGAATTATTTCTTTGATCTTCAGAAAAACTAAATTTTTTCCGAATTTCTTTTTTAACATATCCAAATTTCTTTATCTTAACTTTCTTCTAGAGATTCGACCTTTTTTTTCCGCTTTTTCCTTCATTTATCTTTCAAAGTATTATTTTGTATTTCTCATTTAGATTCACACTTAGTCGTTCGTTAATTTTTTTAAGGATCTCATTATCAAGGGAGAGATTTGATTCCAAAAATTCTCGTTCGACAGAGGTTGCCTCCCAAATTAGTCGTTCTAGTTCACCAGCAGTTAATGAATTTGGATCATCATAATATTGCTCAGCTAGAACTATGGGGGATTTTGCATAGTATTTTGCAATAGGTTCTAAGTTTCTGATTGTCCTTTTATGTTCATCAACATCTACGTCATCAGACACAGACCCATCATAATCAATTGGGCTTAATAAAGCCTTTCCTTTCAGGGATAAATTATTTACTGTAAAAGAGTAAGATCCCAATTCTTCAATATTTATATTGGACAGGTTTATTAGGGGGTTTTTAGATAAACCTAGATCTTTACATCTTAAATTTCTAAAGGATTCGGGCATCCTTGTTATTTTATTATACATTAAATATACATCATTTAATTTTGAAAGATTCCCGATCACAATTCCATTTCTATTAAATTCGCGACAAAAATCCGCATGCTTCAAGATTCTTCCAAAATTTTCGACATAAATTGTGGTTAAATCAGATTAATTCTTTCCGATCCGCGTTACTCTATTGATTACAACACAAAGAAAAACATTTAACTTAAGAATGATTCGAAGAAGGAGTTATAACTTTATGCTAATTCTTTAATTTCAAAGCTTGATTAGAAATATGGATTAATGCTTGATTTTAATTATTATTATGCGAAACCCTATTTTATTTTGGAGATAAATTGGTAGAAAGGTAACTATTTTTCGTTTTAATGGTGATAGAGTTAAATACAAACAAATTTTTGTTATTAAAACCGAAAAATTCAAGAAGGAACGATTATTACAACGATTGACTAAAACCATGACTCCGCAGAGTAAAAATAATCGCTCCAAATGTAATAAGGCTGGGATCAAATTAGAAGATTTGTATTCAGTAGTTAATAATGCCATTCCTGGGTTTAACGATTTATTCACGGGAAAATGTGAGACTAATACAAAAGAAAAGGCAGAATTATTGGGAATCCTACGCGTAGCAATGGGATCTACGCCTGAAAAAGCACGAAAATTCATAAACATCATTGATCAAATAATTCAAGAGGAAAAACTAACATTACTCAATTCTCTCTTGAAATTCGATGACATAGAAGAGGGAATTCATATATCTATCAAGAAGATAAAAAATCTTCCCAAATCGCATAATATTATTCCCTCAACGACAGCAACCAAAAAAGCAGAATCCAAGATCTCTGAAAAAGAGAACATTTCATTTCAACTGAATATGATTCGGCAATATCTACAAATCCTAAAGGATAAAAATTGTTTATCGGCTGAAGTAAACATAGCTGTTGACCCAACTCACTATCGAAAAGCAACCAAACGTTTACCTCGACATACACGCATTATAATCAAAGGGCAATCTCCGACAAAACATAAAGGATTGTACGTCAATGATATTTATGATACAACCCATGGTATTAATTTAATGTCATTTTTTGAAATGAACCATAAAACTGGATTAAAACGAAAGGCAATGCCCGCATGGATCACAATATTTAGACAAATTCTAGCGATCTATTCCGAATTTAATATAAAAATTGTTAATATTCTAGCTGATCGTGGATTTGCCAATGGATATGAATATGGAGCTTTCAGCTGTGGGAAAATTTTTAATGATTTCGGGGATCTACTCCCTATTCGTTTAGTTGAGCCTACGAAATTCTATTCAGACAATCCAAAAAAGAGTTTTGAACCATTAAAGGTTAAAGATTGGAATATTGATAAAATCAAGGTTTATGATGGTGAAATTCGATCACGGAAAAACTTAATGAAATACTTAGAGAGTTATTACTTCGTAAATCGCCATGGTAATGTTCATGTTCCTGTCATTCATTTCGCCTTCTTTGAGACGGAAGACAATTTTATTCCCCTAAGCCAGTCCAATTTTCATAATAGAATGCAATCTTTTATTGATAATATTCAAAGCTTAAAAAATGAGATCAAAACTAATTATAATAGATATCAAATCTTAGTTAAGCAAACTAGATTAAAAGA
>JAUWMK010000126.1 GCA_030613185.1 Promethearchaeum sp. | reverse complement strand
TTATGAACATAAAGAGGAAAATAGCATAACATCCGTGAAAAAATTACTAAATGCGCTTCCAACCCCCAAAACATCTCCTTATTATCCAGCTGCAAAACAAACATGGGAAACAGTTGTTAGGAACATGATTCGGGGGCCTTCGCCTCAAATTTGTGCAAAAAAATTATATAAAATCATAAAATCAAAGAATCTTAAAGTTCATTATATTTCATCAAATTTCATTCAAAGATTCGGATATTTCCTGATGAGAAGGGTTACTTCTGATAAATTGAAGATATTTATTACAAGAAAATTTTACGGGATTTAATCACAGAACATTATACTGATCATGTAGATATTTAAGTATTTTCTGGAATGCATCAGTTACCCCTTTACCAGTTTTCGCAGAAGTACGATAAACACCTAAAAAGTTATTTTCCTTAACTAATTTTTGAATCTCTGAATCATCCAAATTATCTTCATCAATTAAATCAACCTTATTAGCAAAAACGATAACAGGGATTTCTCCGCAATATTTTTTAATATCCTTATACCATTCAGTTAAATTCTTAAAACTTTCTATTCCATTATTATTTTCTTCAAGAGAATAAACAATAATTGCTGCTTTACTTTTTACGTAAAACTGAGAACGTAGGAAATTAAATTCCTTTTCTCCCGCAAGATCCCAGAAAAATAACTTACATTTATCACCATCTATCTCTTCAAGATAAATAGAGAATTGAGCCCCAATTGTAGAGATATAATCATTTTCAAATGAACCTTTAGTATATTGTTTAATTAATGATGTTTTCCCTACAGCACTATCCCCAATTACTGCAATTTTAAATACAAAATCTATTTGAGTATCATTCATTGGTTTAAATCATATCCTATTTATTTAGTTAAATCTTCAATTTGGCGTTTTAATTTAGTATTCTCAATTTGGCATCGATTCAATTGATCCTGTAATTCTTGAAACTCGTTTACAACTTTATTTGAATTTATCAAAGTTTGATATAATTGACTCTTGGTCTTCTTTAAATCTTTTTCTAAACCCATAACATATTGATCTTTATCAGTTACATAAGGCCATTCTTCTACCATTAATTTCACTTCTTTAATTAATCATTCAAATTTTTTAAATAAATTATTTTTTATTTTTAGATACTTTTTTTGATTCTGGTTGCAGAGTAAAATAACCAGTAGTTCCGCAATTCTTACATTTCTGAATGTTATCATCCAAAAAAACCATTGTTTTGTTGAAACAATTTGGACAAATGAAGATTGCTTCCTCTACCTTTTCCTCAGGAGTTTCTACTATCATCTCAATATTAGGAATTATTGGTGTAGTGATGCAATACATGCAAAAGCATCTCCTTTTCGTGTGTTCCAAAACTTTATTTAATTCTTCCATATTTGCATCGCTTTCAACAAATATTTCGAGTTTATAATCGTTAACAGCATCAATACCATCCTCAATTCCAAATCCAGTAGTTAAATCGATGTCGGCAACAATTCTTATATTTAATTTTTTTAATACAATATCCGCCATTGCAGCCCATTTAGCAAAAGCAGCTGAGAAACATCCACAAAAACCCACCATACAATAATGAACAGGGTGTACTGCTGTTCCTCCTCCTCCAAGTATAATCGTTTCATCAGTTTGTACTGTAATTCTCCCGGCTCTTTCTGTATCTAATTTAATCTCAAATTGTGGACCATATTCAACGTCTAATTTCCATCTTCCTTTAACTTCTAATGTCTTCTTACATTTAGAACGGTCTTTTTTATATTCCTTTTGAACTTTTTTAAATCCATCCACGTCTATACGATTAAGCAAATTTAAATCATCATGACTTCAATTGAAAATGTATTGTAAAATTGTAAAGAAAATCTCATTTAAGAGGTTTTGGGTCTATTAGAATTTACGGGATTTAATATATAATTAGGAAAAAAATTACAATTTTTATTCTTATCTAATTCGTGGCTTATTTTTCATGCATGTTTAATCCAAGTGCTTAAAATGACATCATTTAGGGAATCGTTAATATTAATACTCGACTTCACAGATGTTTCATATATAGAGATATCCTTTTCCAAACTAAATTCTTCGATAGAGTCTTTGAAAACTTCCCGTTCATGTGCTAAATCTATTTTATTAGCGAGATAAAGTTTCTCACAAGAAGTAAACTCTTTATTAATAAGCGGAATCCATATTTCTTTAAGATCATCAAATGTTGATTTTCTTGTTACATCAAATATGCAAATTACTCCAGATATTTTGTTCTCAAATGTTTTTACTAGCTTTTTTGGATCGATTTGTCCTGGAATGTCCCATAAGACGATCTTAATAGGTTTTCCTACAATATCTTCAACATCATGTTTAAAATTCTTTACATCATTCGATATTACATAGGATGGATTAAAAAAATCATATAGATAGCGATATATGAGCGATGTTTTTCCCACTCCTTGAGATCCAATTACAAGAAAACCGATTTTTTCTTCGATATCTTTTAAATTGGATTCAATTGATTGAATAATTTTTTCATCAGAAATTTCTTCCCCATTGCCAGTATCATCACTTTGAGTGAATTGTAAGGACTCAATATCAATCTTTTTCCTTACCTCTACTTTCTTATCAATAAAAACTGATGTGTCTACTCCTCTTATAGTAAAGTTTTTATCAATATATAGAATTATTGCATGTTGCTCATGGAAGTACGTAATCGATACCGGAAAGGATTTGGCATTTTTAACAAGATCAGTATCAATTCTTAAGACATCATTTTTATTGGTAATTGGATTGATAAATCTAAGTTTTTTATATTTTTTTTCACTCATTATTATTCATTGCTATCAAAGATTTTTTTAAATTTTCGTTTGTTGAAAAAAATAAATAATCTTACCATTCTAATTTTAAACATTTTATTAAAGATGCAGTGAAAATAAATGGATGGAGATATTTTATAAAGGTAGAGTTTATTATTACCTGAATTGAATGTCATCTCAAACACTTCTTTTAAAATTGATATTTTCAGATTACTGATATTTCTGATAACACCCACAATTTTTGCACTTATCTCTTTTTTTAAATTTTCATTATCTGGATAGAAAAGTAAAGAGATTCCTGCACTGGAACCCTCTGTAGCAACAAAGCCAATTGTTTCCAGATTACACATTTTTGCCATATTTTTCAATAAAGAGCCTATTTTTTCAATTTCCATAAATTTTAAAACCTCCTAAAAAAATATAAAAAAAAATACCCTTCTAAGTGAGGTATTTATCAACTTGTTCTAAATGTGAAGCAATTTTATCATATGGGGCCATGAGAAATCTGCAAGACTTATCTCCTTTAGCCACACAAGATATTTCTGTCGCTTCTAATTCAAGACCAAAAGATTCACTACACCAACCGGCTGAATAGCCTGCCGAAAAGAAACATATTGCATGATCTGCTCCCCCTCCATGAGCTTCTGCTTCAAAGGTGCTTGGGTGATCATATACTAATATATATGTGTCGTCTGGTGCAGGTGCACTTCCTGGAAGGATATTAACAAAAGCTAAGCCAACAAAGCTGAAATATACAGGCCCGGCTGATAATTTTTCAACAGGATCTTTAAGATCAAACTTCTTAATGAAAGCCGCTGCTTCGCCTTTCCCAATTGCGAAAGCAAAATTATAGAGTAACATTTCGGCTGCTTCCTTCCCCACCACTTTTTCTGCTTCAGAAATAAATCCCGTAGCTAGAGAATTGGCCCTTATTAAAAGGTATCTCTCATCTTGAATAGTTAACCTACCTTTTGCAGGATCTTTATTGATATCTTTAAACATATCTTCCATTTTTTTCTGTGCTGCAAGAAAAACAGGCACTAAAGGTTCTGGTACTTTTGCAGAGTATAATTCGTCCGACATTTTATTTCATTGCCTCCTCAATTTTTTTTCCAACCGATTCCATTTCAAATAAAATAAGACCAATGTTTGGTTGGGGTTTTGTGACTACTAGCATGATTGAAGTTCCCATATCCATGAGAATTGCTGTTCCTTCCGTGGATTCAACCGTATTCACGGAAAATGTTTCTGATTTAAAAAGTGTGTTTGCTAATCGAGTAGTCGGTCCTACAATACTTGCGGCAATACCACCTAACATCCTTGCATTGATTTTAAAATCGAAAACCTTTGATATTACAAGGCCTCTTTTTGAAACCAGTGCTGCCCCATTGACAGATTCTACACTGTCTTTAAGGCTTATCAATAATTTATTAATATTTTCTTCTCTTGTCATAATTAAAAACACCGACATAATGATTAAATGCAAATGAATATTTATATTACATTTTTGAAAAAGATAATTGGAATACGTACAAAATTTTCATATAAATAGCTTAACAATAAAAAATAAATATTAAATTGTAAAAAATTACTGAAATAAGAAAAAAAAAGGGAAATTTCATTGAAATCGATCTTTTTTATACAAAAATCAATTCAAGAAGTTTTCCGTATCCCATCATTATTTCGAATATAACTGCAAAGGCAATAACTATGCTTAAGAAAGATTGCCAATATTTCGCTTCGGTGTAACCTGTTAAATCAATCATTAAAGCGATGTTAAACAATAACCAAAATAATATTGATAACATACCAAGACTTGGTAAAAATAATGTAAGGAATAAACCAACAATATCTCCAATTATTGACCAAATAACACATGCTCCCCATACTCGGAGGGTTCCAATTATGGTTGGTTTGACTTTAAAAATTCGCATAACTAAAGCCAAAATTATAACTTTAAAAAAAACACCGATAAAACCACTCCCTAATTCAGCAATAGCGGCGTTAATTCCGGTTAATCCTAAATCTGAAAAACCGCCGGATCCACCATTTTCAAAAAAGAAAGCAAGTACGGATGCGAGCAAAACATTAATGAATATCATTATTAATACAGGGATCGTATCCTTCTCGTTGTTTCCAACTTCGCCGATATCTTTTCGGCTAAATTTCAAACCTGCTAAAATCAAGAAGGCCATATGTAACATTCGTTTTCAGTATATGAAAAGTTATAAGAAAATGGCGTATTCGACAAAGATAGGCATAATTTACTTATAAATCAACCGCTTTATTAGTAAAGTTCTACTTTTGATATAAATGAGGCTTTTTTGAATGTTTATAGACTTATTCCTTATTTATAATTTTAAATCTTTTCGCGTATTTTCCTTTCAATTTTACCTCATATCTAAGTAAAGTGGATAAAATTATGTCGTTAATTATCTCAGGATATGAAATCCCCAAATGTTCTGCCGCATTAGCGATTTTTCCATCTGGAAAAAGACTTGTTATTGGATTAATTTCATGAAGCAATAAATTATTAGTATTTTTATCAAGAATAAATACGAACATAGCATAATCATGACAATTAAAGAAATTATATGCTTTAATCGCAATTTTTCGTGCACGTTTTACTAAAGGGTCAGTCAACTCTATAAATTTCTTTTCTTCTTCATTAGAATTAGATTGAATTCTTGCTTGGAGATTATCATTATCCGAAGAAATTGTTTCGATAGCTGGTAAAAAACGAATATTCCCGTTTAATTCATTCCCTAATAATGGAAGATAGATCTTTCTTCCAATAATATATTCTTCTGCAAGTGCAAAGTAATTTTTAGATTTTTTAAGATGTGTGTTTAAATTTTCTTGAAGCTCATTGAAATTCATTATAACTTTATCAGATATGGAATTTGTATGGATTCCCGCATGATAAAACTTTAGAATCAATGGATATTTGAACTTTTTTTGGATATTTGGGATTTTTCCTCCTTGAATTTTAATTAATTCAAAATTTGGAGTTGCAATAGCATTTAACTTGAGTAGTGATTTGAACATAGGTTTATTTTTGCATATTGAGACTGAATCCATTTGAGAACCACAAAAGGGGATCCTTGTTAAATCCAACAATCCTATATACTGAGCTGGTCTGTAATGGGTAGAAATTTTATTAGTTGTATTTAATATTAAATCAAATGAGTTTTGTTGTAATTGTGCAAGCGCATCCACTTTTAAAGCAATGAATGAAATTTTATTATCAAAATCCCTTAAAGCATCTTGAAGTTTAACTATAGGTGGTTTAGAATCATCATTTTCTAAATTATCTGTTGATTCTTTCGATTTTGTACCCTCTTTACTTTCTATTTGACTAATTATTGATGGATCACTTAGAATTGCAATTTTCATTTTCAATAATATAATGTCTTCACTGATAAAATATTTTGTTTAAATTCAAAAGCAGAACCAAAAAAAGATGGTCTATATATGTTTTATTCTTATAATCTTTACAATTTTTTTTAAATTTTTTTATCTAATATTGATCCATTTTTTACAAAAAGAAGGTCTATAATGATGGTTTACGATAATAAAATTGAGGAAAAAAAAATGATCTCAACTACCAATCAAACTGCATCATCAGAAAATCCAAAACCTATTCGAAAAGTTCAGAAAAAAGTAATTGTGATTGGTGAAGGAGGAGTTGGAAAAACCACTCTTTTACACCGATCTGTGAGTAAAGTGTTTGTCGATTCGACGAAAATGACAATCGGGGCGGATTTTTTCATGAAAAAGATGGATAAGATTGATGAAAAATACGTTAATCAAGTATCTTTGTTATTGTGGGACTTCGCTGGCCAGGAAAGATTTCGATTTGTGTTAAAAGACTACGTTCGGGGTGCTGAGGCTGTTGTATTATGTTTTGACTTAGTTAGGTACGCCACACTTAAGAAATTATATGAATGGGTAGATGTTTTAAAAGAAGGAGGGGTATGGGGAAAAGATAATATTCGATTTTTCTTAGTAGGCACAAAAAAAGATTTAGTTGAAAATTCAACATCTGCAATTACTCAAGATCAGATAGATCTATTTAAAAACGAATTTAATATTGATTTATTCTTTGAAACATCTGCTTTGAATTCCAACGGTGTAGAAGATCTTTTCAATCAGGTTGCGGATAGCATGATTGAAATAGATAATGCAAAACTAAGTTAAATTTTTAGTATTATTTCCGCTTTTTATTTTTTCTTTTACTTCTCAACAATATTTTCTCATTTCTCTTAAAAAAATTCAAATATTTTCGACAATTTTTTTTTAAGAAAAAAAACAATATAAGATAAATTACGCTTATATAATTAAATAAAATGATTTCAGAGAATCAAAAACCTATTAAAAAAATTCAGAAAAAAGTTATTGTAATTGGAGAAGGAGGAGTTGGAAAAACTACTCTATTACATCGGTCTGTTAGCAATATTTTTGTTGATTCGACCAAAATGACCATCGGAACAGATTTTTTCATGAAAAAAATAGAAATAATTAATGAAAAAAATATTAATAAAATTATGTTGTTACTTTGGGATTTTGCTGGACAAGAACGTTTCAGATTCATATTGAAAGAATATATTCGGGGTGCAAAAGGAGTAATTTTATGTTTCGACCTAACTCGGACTTCAACACTTCAGAAATTATATGATTGGATCGATCTTTTAAAAGAAGGGAATGCTTTTGGAAATCCTGATATTCAATTTTTCTTAGTAGGAACAAAGAGTGACTTATGTGCCAATAATCCAACAGCTATAACTCCAGAACAGGTTGATTTATTTAGAAAAGAATTTAACATTGATCTATACTTTGAAACGAGTGCTTTAGATAGCAGTGGTGTAGAGGTTCTCTTCAATCAGGTTGCAAGCTCCATGGTTGAATTAGTAAATAAAGAATAGGGTAATTCAAAGAACTTTTTCAGTGTTTTCTATTTTTTCCTTGAAAATCAATTTATTTATCTAATTTTCATTTCAATTTTTATCTAATTTTTTTGTTAAGAGAATTTTCAAGATTAATTTAATTATATTGATTTTATATAATTTTTCCAAAAACAAGAGCATAATATGTTACTAACGATAATATATTTGAATAGAATGATGTCATCTATACTAGAAAAACCAAAAACTATTAGACAAATTCAGAAAAAAATAGTAGTACTTGGTGAAGGGGGAGTTGGAAAAACAACTTTATTACATCGATCTGTCAATAATATTTTTATAGATTCAACCAAAATGACAATTGGAACAGATTTCTTTATAAAAAAAATAGAAAGAACTAATGAGCAGTTTGTAAATCAAGCAACATTATTATTGTGGGATTTTGCTGGCCAGGAACGTTTTCGATTTGTATTAAAAGACTATATTCGGGGTGCCCAAGGTGTAGTTTTATGTTTTGATATGACTAGGTGGCCAACTCTACAGAAATTATATAATTGGGTTGAAGTCTTGAAAGAGGGTGAAGTATGGGGCAAGAAAAATGTTTCCTTTATCTTAGTCGGAACTAAGAAAGATTTAGTTCCCAATACTCCTGATGCTATTTCTCAAGATCAAATAGATAAGTTTAGAAAAGAATTTAATATTGATTTCAAGCATTTTTTTAAGACATCTGCTTTGGATTGCACTGGTGTAGAAGATCTTTTCAATCAGCTTGCGGATAATATGGTTGAATTGACTTTTAACTCGTAGATTTAGAAATCAAATTATATTATTCCGTATCTAAAACAATTCGGATTAATATAAGTAAATCCTCAGCAATAAATGGTTTATTAATAAATGCTTTTGCTCCTTTTTTAATTACATTGTTCATTTCATCATCCATACTCAAACCACTTGAAATGATGATTTTTGCTAATGGATCCCATAAAGAGACAATTTTTATTAGACAGTTCAAACCACCCATACCAGGCATAATTAAATCCAAGATTATTAAGTCGATCTTTTTATCTCTACTAAAGGATTTGGTATACATTTCAAAACCTCGTTCACCTGATGTAGCAGTTAGCACTTTATACCCAAATTTCGTTAAGATTTTGGAGCCATACTCAAGAATTGATTTTTCATCATCCACTAATAAAATAGTTTCTGAGCCCTTGGGGATGTCTTTAATTGGAGTTTGATTGTTCTGAATGAGTTTTTCTGCATTAGTTGAAGGAAGATAAATTTTAAATTCTGTTCCGATCCCGAATTCGCTATAACATTGAATTGTCCCATTAAGTTTCTTTACAATATTATATACAATGGAGAGTCCTAATCCAGTCCCCTTATCCTTGGATTTTGTAGTATAGAAAGGTTCAAAGAGGTGAGCCAAAATTTCTTTGGGCATTCCACTTCCATTATCAGAGATACTAATATAACAATATTCTCCAGGAGTTAAGTCATTGTTATTTTCACAAAAACTACTATCTAATAACGTGCTTTGAGTTCTAACAATTATTTTTCCGCCATTGGGCATGGCATCTCGTGAATTTAAAACTAAATTCATTATTATTTGCTGAATCTGAGTTGGATCTCCATGAATTGTTTTAAGATCTTTGGATAATTCAAGTTTTATTTCAATCATTTTTGGAATTGAATGCTTGAGAAGTGTATTTATTTTCAAAATTTCTTCATTAATATTAATAGGTTGTAATTCAATCTCTTGTTTACGAGAAAGTATTAAGAGTTGACGGGTTATATTTGCTCCATTTTTTGCTGCGCTTCTAATTTTTTGAATATATTCATAGTTTTCACTATTTTCATCGGTATCAAATAACATTATATCTGTATAACCTAAAATAGCTTGTAAAAAATTGTTAAAATCATGAGCAACGCCTCCTGCTAATTTTCCGATGGATTCCATTTTTTGAGATCGGATTAATCTTAAATCACTTTTCTCCATTTTATCAATGTCGCGGGCTAAAACAATAAAACCTGTGCTTTTTTTATTTGAAGAATTAATTATAGGGGCAATATTTAATAAAAATGTAATAAATTTTCCAGAATTTGATTTTACTCGGATTTTCAAATTATTTGTTCCTTTACCTTCATCTACACGCCTCATCATTGAAGAAAATTTACCTCTATCCTCAATTTGGATTATATCTTCAATTTTTATAACATTAAATTCTTGAATAGGATATCCCAATAACCTTTCATGAGATTGATTTGTATAAACACAATTTCCATTTATATCAAATTCGTAAATTATTTCATCCATTGTTTCGACTAAATTTTTAAAACGCTCTTCACTTAAAATTAATCGATCTTCAAGTTCTCCGCGTAATTTGACTTTAGCATTATTAGATGTAACTAAAAGAACTCTCACAAGTCGTGGGTCTAAAGTGAAAGATATACTCGAGATTAATGCACCTAATGAGAGACAAATCACTAAAAAACCAGGAATGATTTTATTTAATCCGAAAGCATAGCCGGATAAAGAAACAATTCCAAAAAAAATCCCTCCAATAAGATTTAATAATGCACTTTTTTTCGCATCTTTTGGAGATTTCAGATAAATCTGAATACAATAATATACATAAGTTAAACACACAAAACCGCCTAATAATAATGTCCATGGAAATAATGGGTTTGCAGTCCTTAAGCTTTTCATACCTGAAGGAAACATGGTGGAAGATACTGAAGCAGGGTCAAACATTGTCATAAATATTCCTGTGGCAATTATTCCAACGATTAATATTTTCTTAGTATCATATGAATATCGAATAAACAAATCGAGTCCTAAAGTCAGAAATAATGCGCCAATAACAAGAAAACTGACAGATATCCTAAATAATAAAGGTGACAAGAAAAGATAGCATAAACCCCCAAAAAACATATAAAAGATAAGAGTAAACCATGTTAATGATATAAAAATCAATATTTTATGCTTAGAAATGCGATAAGTCTTAAAACTCAAGAAAAATGCTATAGACATTATTCCAGTAGAAATAAAATGGTTGATTACTTCGATTGTCCAATTTAAAGTGTATATGTCCATAATTATCACAGATCGGTAATAAATTTCAATTCAATAATTAACTCCGTTAATAATGTCAAATATATATTTAGTTTTGAAATTTTAATGAATCTTCAATTTTTTTTCCTAGAAATACTTAATCAAATTAATTCTAAAAAAATATGTCTCACCACGTTATATGTGAAAATTAAAAATAAATTTACCTAAAAGATTGGAATGATTCAAAAATAAATAGATCTTCAAAATCAAAATTATATTCCAACGCAAAATTACTAAATTATGCTTTTTTTTTTTCTTTGAATATCAATTAGTTTATCTGCTTTTTAAACTAAAATTCATCCTTTCTTTTTTTGATAAGAGAATTTTCATGAATAATTTTTTCAATTATTCTGTATCTAAAACAATTCGGATTAATTTAAGCAATTCTGCGGTATTAAATGGTTTTTTAATAAATGCTTTTGCTCCTTTTTTAATAACATTGTTTATTTCATCTTCCATATTCAAACCACTAGATATAATGATTTTTGCCAATGGATCCCATAAAGATATTATTCTTGTAAGGCAGTTCATACCTCCCATCCCGGGCATAATAAGATCCAAGATTATTAAGTCGATCCTTTTATCTCTACTGAAGGATTTGGTATACATTTCAAAACATCGCTCACCGGATGTAGCTGTTATCACTTTATACCCAAATTTCGTTAAGATTTTAGTCCCATACTCTAGAATTGATTTTTCATCATCCACTAATAAAATAATTTCTGAACCCTTAGGGATATCTTCAATTCGAGTTTGATTATTTTGAACAATATTTTCTGCATCAGTTGAAGGGAGATAAATTTTAAATTCTGTTCCAATCCCAGATTCACTATAACATTGAATCGTTCCATGATGATTCTTCACTATGTTATAAACAATAGAAAGTCCTAGCCCTGTTCCCTCTTCATGGGATTTTGTAGTATAGAAAGGTTCAAAGAGGTGATTTAGAATTTCTTTGGATATTCCACTTCCGTTATCAGATATATTCAGTTTCCGATGAATTATAAATTATTTTCCTTTAGAACATTCTGAATAACCGACATAAATCAAACTTCTTTTCAAATATGTCATGATTTTTT
>JAUWMK010000271.1 GCA_030613185.1 Promethearchaeum sp. | reverse complement strand
GTAAAAGACATGATCGTCCCACCATCCATTGGTTCCTAAAATTATGTTAATTCCGGTAAACCATTTTATCAAAAATGCCCAAATGGTCGCAGGGTCAACGACTGCAATCAACACAGATGCAACTGCCATAATTGCTAAGGTGAAGGACAAACCATGTTTATTTTTAACTGAGTTTATCAGCAATATTACCATACTCGGTAAAATAGCGTATGTTACGTATAATAGAATAGGACCGTTATCTCCTGTAATTACTCCATAGGCTGCAAAATAAAATCCAACAACTATTGGAAGTGAATATAATTTCGACCAACCTAAGAGATAAAGTATAAACCAGAGATAAAAGGATGCGATGAAAACAGTCATTAAATCTCCAAGATCAAGAAGACCTAATTTTATATAATAACTTGAATCTATCACATCAAGATTAATCAAAGAAGCTCGAACTCCGGTATAAGTAATTGCAATTGCTGCACTTAAGAAAAGGAAAAGTGTCCCAAAATCGATCGGATTACGGTTATCTTTCCAAACAATAAATGCTAATCCTATTGCAAGTGTAATAAGAACAATTGAAACCAACTCACCTAATGCCATTAAAATTGTAATGAAGTCCACCATGGTTTAATTCTCCTCCTTACCAAATGGATGAAATATACCTGCTGCCAAAAGGATTCCGAAGAAATATCCAACAGACGAAACTATTGAAGCAAAAATTGGGTTAATCTCGAAGACTGTGACGAATTGTAAAGTATACATAATCGCAAAACCAAGAGCAAAATTATCCTTAACTCTTATTCCGGCTTCATACAATGCAACTATAGCAATTACCCCAAAAATATATGTATAATATTCTTCCATAACAAAATTTCCTGTAATATAATAGAAAACAATTGCTCCAACCTGCATAAAAACAGGGAAGAATAAAAATGAATCTTTTCTATTAACATATGCTGCAAGCATTAATCCAAACATTACAATTGTACCGTTAGACCATGAAGATAGAGATTTACCCCCATTAATTCCCGCAAATAAGAAATCTAAAAATGCATTTGATGTAAAATTTCTCATGAAACTAAATAATCCATGGAAAATAAAATCTACCGTAATTGTCAGTAGAAGTAAAGTCCGAACCCAATTTATATGACCTGTTGCTTTATACGCCTTTATAATACGAATTATATAAAGAACAATCATTATACCCAAGGCTAAAGTTGCAAGACCAGATTCAATATAACTTAAAATTAACATTTGCTCGGGAGTAAGTGCCATCTAAAACATCCCCCTCTCTTTTAAACAATATCTTTCTTGTTGTAAAATAAAAAAAGATCCCATTTAGAACATCCCTCTTGCTTTTCGTGATTTTTCTTTAAGTTCAAGTTTTTCTTCATTCAGAATAGACTTTACATCAAAAATCATATTACCAATTTTAATTTTTGATTCTTTATTTAAACCATCAATAATTTTCGGTAAACTTTCTTGAAATATTTCATAGGTTAGTAAATTCTCTGAATTCAAGCGATTTACTAAACGCTTGATTATCGGCTGTAGATTTTCAATAATTACATCCTTATCCAAAACCAATCCAATTGAAGCTAAATCGTTTCGACCATCTTTTTCAATTTCAAATGTGTAAACTAAAATTTTTCTCGAATCTAATTTATCTTCAAAAAATTGGTCAGGTAGAGCTCCATGTGGTAGAGATCTTTCAAGGATGTATTCTTCTGTGACATCCAAATTGTCTGGATAAATCTTAATTATCTTAGGATTGGAGCCAACTCGGCCCTCCAAACCACAAATAATTGATACTAGAACTGTACTTGACATTTATGATATTCTCCTACATCATGTTTGTTACATATTGTTCAACAACATCAGGAACCTTCTCAGGTTGTTTATAAACACCAATTGATTCCAAGTGATCTAAAAGTTCTTTTAGCGCGCCTTCGGATGTATCCATAGTGATATTTAATTTATCATTCCAAAGAAGTGCACCTATAAAATTTTGACTCTTTAAGATCAAAAAAGTACCATTATCTTTACTTTCAAATTTAATACATGAATTATTTACCTTCATTTCGGCAAACGCAGTTATTGCAGACAGAAAACCGCCTTCCAAAATATTTTTATCTACTTCTTCATCGCTTTTTGCCTGGGTAATTAAAGGAATTCCGCCATTGCTATAAATCGAAATTGCACTAGCAACTGCATTTTTCTTGATTACTTGACCAGTTAAGATCGAGTAGAATTTAACGAATGCATCGGTCATACCATAACCAGTTTTTGCAGAAATTTCTAAAAGTTCGAAATTAGACAATTTCTCCAACTCAAATCCAGTAATTATTCTACCTAATGGAATATCTTTTGAGATATCGTATTTATTTGCAAAAATTAAAAGTTTAATCTTTTTCTTTTCAATAACAGGCAAAAGTTTTGCCAACTCTGCTTTAGCTTCTGGAAATCGTCCAGGATCGGATTTATCAATAACAAAAACAACGCATTTTGTATCATCTAATTCCCCTAACCACATTTGTCGAAAGTGGCTCTGTCCACCCATATCGAATAAATTCAGTCGAATACCCTGAACTTCCATCTCTGTCATGTCTTTCCCCATTGTGGGGACGTGTTCAACGAATTTTCCTTCTTGGAGGAAAGATATTATCGTTGATTTACCGCTACTATCTAACCCGCAAAAAATTGATTTATTCTTAGTCTTGCGAGTTAAAAAATGGAAAATGCCCATGAATCTTAGTAAACTCTGTGAATATTAAAATTATAAAGATTTGAAATATCCCAAAAAAAGAATAATAAAAAATAATTTTAAATTGGAATATTTGCAAATATAAAAATATAAATATATTCCTAGTGTCAAACCTATTTTTTCTCGAATTACATGCAGCCAATAATAAAATCCTAAAATGTTATTACGAATAATCATCCATAATTAGAGAATTGAAACATTTTTTATAAAAATCCTCTAAAGTGCATTTACTATATACATCAAACAGGGGAGATTTTAATTTCGGTTTATTCGTAAGACAGTTAGCCACTAAAGCTGATGATTGGTGTATTGATGTGAGATCGCTAAAACGGTAATGGGTTCATTTGGATTTGATGCAAACGGAATGGAATTCACTGGAAACGGGAAAGATGTATTTATATGGAATGATGGAAAAGAAATACATCTCCGACCAAACAAGCCTACCGCCCGAACTTATCGAACGCTTGGTACATGAAACCGATCCCAATCTCAGAAAAATGCTCGAAAATAATCTACCGCCCGCAAATCCAGTTCTTTCTGAGATCTCCACTAAATTTACTTTTGAAACAAAAAACGGGCTTAAAATACTAAAATAGCTAAAATAAAGAAAATAAAAAAAGAATAATCTCTAAGATCATTTTCAACATCAGGATGAAAACGGACTTGATAATTCATTTTTGGTTTTCCAATCTTTGTTTCAATTTATCTAGCGATAAAAGTGAATGTGAGTCGAATGTTTCCAATCTTTTATCTAATTCTTTTTTATGACTAGCTGGAACGGGTATTTTAGATTGATCTGATCTAATTGTATCCCATAATCGCACTACTAACTGAATTTTCTCTGAAATTGGTAATTTATTGAGTTCTGTAAAATTATTATTATTCATATCTATTTCCCTACATGAATTATTCAATTTCAAGTTTTTATACTTATATATTTTTACAGATAATTTGTATTTTCTTATGTGAGTAAAAATATTCTCCAAAATTAGCTAATTTCCCTAAAGAACTAATACTAAAACCTTTCACCGTGATTCGAAATCTCCTTAAACAGCCAATATCTTAATAAAATCGATTTAATAAATCTTTTTTTCATGATCCATTTTGGGTTTTAGGAAGATTTTAAACTTTTTACGTGATTTTTGCTTTTTCCAAAACTTTTCACAGTGATCCGAAATCGCATTATCTGGCAAATTATAATAATATATATTTCCAATACTTATTTATTAAGAAAAGGCTACCCACTATGGTTTCTGAAAAACGAATTGACTACGTAATACGAACAAGTATTAAAATCTGGAATCTTTATAATGTCAAAATTATTGCTTATTTTAAGAAGAGATTTAGTTCATATCTGACTGAAATGGGTTTATCTTGGAAACCTTTTTTACATCCAAGAAGTTATATTGGAGTGAGAAATCCACAAACTAAGGAGCTTCAATTTATGATTTTCTTAGTCGATGATCAACATGGTAGAGAAAAAGAAGATCGCTTTCTGAACATGGATCTTAATCATCTTCTATTTTTTGATATTAATGAGAAAGAAAAAGAACTCAATGTGTTAAATAAGTTTAATGAATTACTAAAAATAAATAAAACGACACCTTTTCCCTTCCTCAATCGTTCTTTTATTCCAAATCCTTTATTCATTCTCATTTTTTATGATTCTACAAACGAAGTTGGAAATTTCCAACCACCTAAAAATTATTCAATTTCTATTCCATCATATTCTGATTTAAGCATAACTGAACAAAAACACTTCGATGTTAAAGGATTTTATGAATGGCTTAATAAAAATACCGATAGACCAAGTATAAAGTAAAGAAATCTATGGTTCGATTATAAATCTCTCATAAATTTTAATTTTTTGATATTTCCAAACTATTTTATATTCTGAATTCAAGTTTGAACCAAATTTCGAATTACGGTTAAAAGTTTTGGTAATTAGAACTCCAAAAGTTCTCAATAGAACATCAAACTAGCAAAATTAAAAATTAGAAGTAAAAGAAAAAAGGAGATTAATTCTTAAAACATTCCCGCAGCTTTTCGGGGGCGTTCTTCAAGCTCTACATCACACCCAATCTTAAAAACATTATTTCCGATAACAATTATGGATTTATTATTGATACCTTCAATAATCTTTGGCAGATTTTCTTGAATAACTTCATATGTTAAGAGATTATTTAATTTCAACCACTTAATTAATTGTATGATAATAGGTCTCAGGTTTTCAGCTATTATATTTTTATCCAGAACAAATCCGATGGAGGCTAAATCATTTCGACATTCTGCATTTGGAATTTCAAATGTATATACTAAAATCTTATTAGAACCTAAAATATCTTCATAAAATTCATTCGGGGTGGCCCCATGTGGTAGTGATTTTTGAATAATCGTTTCTTCTTTTGCATCTAAAGTATTAGGAAAAATGGATAAAACCTTAGGATTGGAACCAACACGACCTTCCAACCCCGAGATTATTGAGACAAGAACTGTACTTGACATTTTTGTATCCACCTTACTCCGCCTATAGTATATTAGTGCAATAGTGTTCAACGATTAAAGGAACTGAATCAGGGGCTTTATAGACTTTGGATGATTCCAAATGGTCTAAGAGTTCTTTTAAAGCTTCTTCTGAAACATCGATTGGAATTTCTAATGCATCGTTCCAAAGTAAAGCACCAATAAAATTTTTGGATTTCAATATTAAAAACGTTCCATTTTGTGGACTTTCAAATTTGACACATGAGTTGTTTACTTTTGTTTCAGCGAATGCTGTAATTGCAGAAAGAAAACCACCTTCAAATTGAGTCGATTTTATATCATCATCATTTTTTCCTTGAACAGTCAAAGGAGTTCCTTGAGTATTATAAATTGAAATCGCTTTTGCCACCGAATTTTTCTTGATTTTTTGGCCTGTTAAAATTGAATAGAATCTAATAAAAGCATCTGTCATTCCGTATCCAGTTTTTGCAGAAATTTCTACAATTTCAAAATTTGATAATTTATCCAGTTCAAACGTTTCAATCAAAGAAGAAAGTGAAACATCTGCTGAGATATCATGTTTGTTTGCAAATATTAGTAATTTAATTTTTTTCTTTTCAATAACAGGTATGAGCTTTGCTAATTCAGCTTTTGCTTCTGAATATCGTGCAGAATCAGATTTATCGATAACAAAAACAACACATTTTGTATCGTCCATCTCCCCTAACCACATCTTTCTAAAGTGGCTTTGTCCACCCATATCAAAGAAAGTTAAATGAATTCCCTGAACTTCCATTTCAGACATGTTCTTACCCATTGTTGGCACATGTTCAACAAATTTTCCTTCTTGAAGGAAAGAGATTATTGTCGACTTTCCGCTACTGTCTAATCCACAAAAAATGGATTTATTCTTGGTCTTATTTCGTAAAAAACTAAAAATTCCCATAATTTTATTAAATTTCGAGATTATTAAAATTTAAAATCCCCGAACTTTACAAGAAATGAGTGGCTATCCTTCAGTCAAAAATTAGAATTATTCTAAAAACAAAGTATTAAAGAAATGAAAGTAATTCGATTTTAACATGGCTATTTACTACTAGCTGCATGATAATAAAGCATTATTTTCGAATCAGAATATCAGATCATTACCAATCTACTTAATTTTTCTTTTTGATACTTTTTTTTCTCTTTATTATTGGAATAGTCTATTTTTTTACTATTTTTATCTCTTTCTTACTATTTTCACTAAGTGAGTTTTAGTAAAACTGACTTATTATCTTTTTTATTGTTGATTTTATTCCCTCCTTCCAAATCAGAATTAAATAGCTATCGGCACTCAAACTATCTCCATACTCCTTTTCTAAACGACGCCTTGTCCAAG
>JAUWMK010000178.1 GCA_030613185.1 Promethearchaeum sp. | reverse complement strand
CAAAGAGCTTTTCTTTTTTATATGTGAAAACCATGTTAAAGATGAAAATGGCGAAGGAATTGAGTAGAAGAAATGACCTTCTTCAAAATATAGCAAAAAATCGTAAATTAAAGTACTTCAAAAAAAAATATAATAAAAAATAGTATGATATTACAAAAAAGAAGATTCTTAGAGATTACCTTTAATCCTTTCCCAAACATCTGCGACATCCAAAGGCTCAAAATTTGGTTTGGTAAATTCTTCCTTGCAAACATCGTATATTCCTTGATTATAGGGTGCTTCAACTCCCAGTTTTTTGGCTAATTCTAAGAAATATCCGTTGAAATAGTCAAGTTCTGATTGAGTTCCTTTGTGCAAAATAATATCTTGTTGCATTGAATTCATTGGGTAATGCTTTACTTTTGCTTGGAAAATGAATTTAGATATAGAAGCGGGTAATTTTGCGCCTAACGAAACTAAACCCCATGATGTAATTCCATCCATTGGGAATTCTTCATATCCACCTGCTTTCAAGATTTGCACCCCTTCATCTAAAACATGAGTAGTTATTTTAGCTAGCATTTTCATTGATGATATTTCTCTAAAATTATGACCTACTAAAGTAAGTACACAATTGCCAAGGTTAGTCACCATCTTAGTGTGTATTGTATTTTGAAAATCTGTAGAAATTTCTGCTTCAAAACCTTTATTGAAAATTTTCACAATATTCTTCATTATCCCTTCAAGTTCTGGATTTTTTTCACCAACAGTCCCTAAGAAAAGAGAGCCTGTTTTAGGTTTTCCTTCAACTGGTTTTTGCCATGAACTAAATCCGAGTACTGAGGCTGAATCTTTCCATGCATTCCAACATATAGTTCCGTAGATTACTTTTGAAAAATATTTGGGTAATACTGTCTGGTTTTCCACTCCGTTTTGTAGTGCAATTATTATCGGATCCCCGAGTTTTGCTTTGATTTCTTGTGCTACGGCATCGAGTGAATAATTCTTTGTGGCTAAAATAACCACATCTGTATCCTGTTTTTCATTTAAATCCATTATAACAGGCACGTTAATCTTCTGGATTTTTTCTTTCTCTCCACTTAAATAAATGTTTATTCCTTTTTCTTTTAATTCATCAGCAATTTCTTTTCGATCTAGGAAGCAAACTTTATCATAATTTGGATATAACCATGCCCCTATTGAAGAACCTATTGCCCCCGCACCGAAGATTACAAAATTATATTCTTTCTCACTCATGTAATTTCACCTAATATTAACATATATGTAGATTTTCGACCCTACAGAATAATCTACATATCTATAATATATATGATATATATAATATGTTTAATTAATTAAATAAAATAGTGTTTAATTAAATCTCTTGATAATGCTATAAAAGTTATCAGTTTCCAAAATTTTTGGAAAAAAAATGATCAATTATCATTATTAAGAAAACATAAATTAAGGATTTTTTAAAATGCCTGAATTATATAGAGATGAATCAAAAAATAAGCGTCTTCTTCTCCAATTTGAATTCTGTAAAGGATGCAACTTGTGTTTTGAAGTGTGCCCGGTTAAATGTATTCAAATAGGATCTGAATTGAATAGCAGAGTTGTTTATCCGCCAAAATATCTACCGATTGATGGAAAGAATTGTACATTTTGTGAACAGTGTATGATCGTATGCCCAGATTTCGCGATATATGTTGTGGAGGGAATGGAATAATGAACAAAGATGAAATATTGAAGAGAAGTGTATATACAGGCACCCATTTACTTGAAGGAAACGTAGCAATGGCAGAAGGCTGTATAGCAGCAGGATGTAGATTTTTTGCAGGATACCCAATTACACCGCAGAGTGAAGTTCCCGAACATATGGCTAAAAGATTACCAGAAGTTGGGGGTGTCTTCATGCAAATGGAAGATGAAATTGCGTCCATATCAGCAGTAGTTGGAGCGACGTTAACAGGTAAGAAGGCAATGTCTTCTACTTCAGGCCCAGGTTTTGCATTAATGCAAGAAACATTATCATGGGCTAATTTGATTGAAATGCCTCTTGTAGTGGCTAATGTTCAACGTGTTGGTCCAGGCTCTGGAGTTGTGAGTCTTCCAACCCACGGAGATATCACTCAAATTAAACGAGGTGGCAATGGAGAATATGAAGTTATTGCAATTGCACCTAATTCTTGTCAAGAATTATTCGATCTTTCAATTGTAGCCTTTAATCTTGCAGAAATTTGGCGAGTGCCTACTTTTATCTTGAGCGACGCGTGGCTTGGACATATGAGAGAAAAAGTGGTTATTCCAGAACCAGAGGAAATTAAAAAGCGCATAGTTCCACGGCCTGAATATATCCCTGCAGAAAACGAAACTGAAGGTCGGCCTCAAATATATACTACTGCAAACAAAGATTTTACAGAATTTAATATTCCTGCATTTCCACCTCTTGGATCGAAACATTTTCCATATTGGTGGATATCTTTAACACACAGCCAAATCTCTGGAATGATTACCGAAACTCCGTCTGTAGCCGATAATACAAACATGACAATCAATTATAAAATATCGAAAAATGAAGCAAAAATTTCGATTGTAAAACGTTATCAACTGGATGATGCTGAAATTGCAATAATCACTTATGGAACACCAAGTCGAAGCGCACTGGAAGCAGTCAATGAATGTAGAAAGGAAGGTATTAAGGTCGGATTATTAAGATTAGTCACTGTTTGGCCTATTGCAGAGACTGCAATTCGAGAAGTTGCAGAAAAGGTAAAGCAAATTATTGTTCCAGAAATGAATTTAGGACAAATTGCAGAACAAATAGAACGTTTTGCGTTCCATACAGATGGACAACGAATACCAGTTCACCGAGTTTCTCATACTGCAATATTACATACACCGAAAGAAATTATTGATAAAATTAAGGAGATAATACAATGAGTTATTCAGCACCACGGGGAAAAGAAAATATAACTCCGCATCCATATGGTACAAACACCCAAATGCATAAGTTAATGGGATTTCCGTTCACTATGTTCTGCAAAGGATGCGGATATGGCTCAATTGCTCAGGCAATCTGCCGAGTATTCAAAGAAGAAAATTTGCAGGAAGAATTATTTCCATTCATAGTTAATATTGGATGTTATTCCAGTATGCCAACAGTCTTACCTGGCAAGACTTTTATGACTCTACATGGTAGGGGAATAGCAGTCGCAACGGGAGTAAAAATGGCTAATCCTAAATTAAAACCCATTAGTATTCACGGAGATGGTGATTTATTATCAATTGGAACAAACCACTTTTTACACGGTGCCCGAAGAAATGTCGATATGATTGTTATCTTGCTAAATAATAACATATATGGCATGACAGGTGGTCAACTTGCCCCAACAACACCAATGGGATCCAAGACAAGCACAACACCTTATAGATATGGTGAAGAACCAATTGATGCAGTAGAACTAGCAAAAGTTTCTGGAGCCACTTATATTGCACGTTGGAACACATCTACTATAAGAGATTTTATGAAATCCTTCAAAAAAGCTTTACATCACAAGGGTTTTTCATTTATTGAAATTGTTAGCCAGTGTCCAACTCAATTTGGACATAAAAATAACCTGCCTAAAGCTTTAGATGGATTTAATTTTATCAAAAACAACTCTATAAGGATTAACAAGGCCAAAGATATGAGCCCAGAAGAATTAAAGGGCAAGTACATCATTGGCGAACACCTTGATATTGATCGACCTACTTTATGGGATAGAAAATCCCAAATTATTGAAAAATTAAAGGATTGAAAAAAAATGGTTAGAACAGAACTGAAATTTGCAGGTTATGGAGGCCAAGGCGTAATTACCTTAGCTTTATTAACTGCTAAGGCCGCTTTAGAAGAAGGGAAAGAAGTATCTCAAAGCCAAGCATATACAGCTGTAGCTAGAGGAGGATCTGTTTGGGCAGAAACTGTGATTTCTGACAAAGAAATTGATTATCCAAGGGCGATGGATCCAGATTATATGATTTTACTGTCCATTGACGCAGCAAAAAATCATAAAAAAGAACTAAAGAAAAAAACGGGAGCATTCATTACTGACCCATCTTCTTTGAAGAAATTTAAATCAAAGAAAAAAACACATTATCAAATTCCTGCAGCTCAAATAGCAATAGAACAATTTAAAATGCCGGTTGTTGCTAATGTAATTCTTTTTGGTGCAATTGTAGAAATTACAAGCATAGTTTCTAAAGAATCTGCACGAAGAACAATTGAAAATACAGTCCCTCCAAAAACCTTAGAAATGAATTTAAAAGCTTTGGATGAAGGATTTAGATATGCTGAACAATTGAAGCTAGAGATTTCAAAGGAACATGCAGTTAATATTACTGCCTAAATCTCATTTTTTCCTATTATTAGTTATTTTTTTTATAAATAAAAGTATATCCAGAATCTTTTTGTAAGGAAAATAATTAAACAAAATATTGATAGATTTTACAAATTATTTAACTGATTTAGAATTTTATTAGGATTTTGAATCTATCTACAATTTTGAGTTAGATTAGTATGCAAAACCCACAAAGACGTTCATTTAACCGTATGATCTTTATCTTAATGATGATAAATTTTACCGAAATCTTAGGATTTAGTCTAATGATCCCAATTTTACCATTTCTTGCCACATCCTTAGGATTAGATATAGTTCAAATTGGTCTCCTTGGAAGCATATTTAGTTTTTGTCAGTTTTTTGCAAGTCCAATTACAGGGAAATTAAGTGATCGGTATGGTAGAAAACCTTTGTTGATCATTAGTCAAATGAGTACATTTACAGGATTTCTCCTTTTGGGGCTAACCGATTCAGTAGCCCTCTTAATTATTGCACGAGTTGTCGACGGATTATTTGGGAGTAATATGACGGTGATTCAAGCCACAATAAGCGATATTACTGAACCAAAAAATCGTACTCACATCTATTCTATTTCTTCAGGTGTTTTTGGTGCGGGATTAATTATTGGTCCCGCCATAGGAGGAATTCTTGCAGAAATAAACTATTCTATTCCAATGTATAGTGCAGCTGCAATTTCTTTCATCTCAATACTTTTAGTAATTATCTTTCTTCCAGAAACACATCATGCAAAATCTTCAAATTTTTCATTAAAATTCAAAGATATATTTCCAACCAAATCTATTCATAAATATTGGAAGGATCATGTTATTCGGTATCAAATATTGATGATGATTAGCTTTACATTTGGATTTATGTTGTTCATAAACAATTTCACCTTAATTACCATTAAAAATTTTGACATTACTACTTTATATGCAGGTTATTATAGAACTTGGATTGGAATTTTTCGTGTTATCCTTCAGTTTGTTTTTATAAAACGATTATTAGCAAAATTTGGAGAAAATAGAACATTATTTTCCGGAATAGTTGCATTAATGATTAGTATGATTTTAATGATTTTTTCATCTGAAAAGTGGATGGTTTTCATCCCAATGGCGTTTTTATCGTATGGTACTGGAGTAGCACGCCCAATTTTAACAAGTCAACTTACTAAAAGAGTTTCTAAATCAGAATTTGCCACCGTTTTGGGAGTTAATAATTCTTTTAATAGTTTAGGACAAATTATTACCCCAATATTAGGAGGAGCAATGCTCATGTATCTTGGATCAACATGGATTATGGTTACATCGACCCTGATATATGTATTATTTTTTATTACGAAAAAAAAGAGAGATAAATATATTTATAAAATATCTCTAAAACAAGATTCAGTTGTGCCAGAAGCTAAACTAGAACAGTCCTAACTTTGGGTATTTCCATTATTAAGATTTAATAGAATTATAAAATAAAATCAAATTTCATCTTAAACTTCTTTATCGTTAATACTGCGGCATATTTCACATAGTAATGAAGATATCTTTCGAAAAACATATTTGATTATATTGTGCTATAAAAAGAACGTCGTAATACATTATACTAAAAATTAAACGAAGCAGTCTCCAGATATTATACCTATTTATAACGAAAAAAAATTGAGAGGAAAAACGATTTTAAGCAATTTTACTAAATAAAATTTTAGTAGGAAGGCCACCGACCATATATACTAAGAATTCAAAGAATAATGATCCATTAATAACTTGAGTACCATTCATACGGCTATCAAATGCATCAACAGTATTTCCTAGTAAGTTACCCACAGTGATCATTTTACAATAATTAATAATATCTTCAGCTTTTTGAATTCCGTATACTTTCACAATATTTTTTATAGCTTTCTTTGAAGGATTTTCTTTACTTTCGGCAAAATGTTGTGCAAATGCTAATGCAGGAATTTCATCTCTTTTAAGACCCAGAAAATCCAAATCCAGTATATTTTTGATTTCTTCATCTGTACATCCGCTTTCAATTGCCATCTTTGTATGCCCCCATTCACAATATCTACAACCATTTACAGCAGTTACAGCAAGCATGATCCTCTCTGAAAAATCACTGCTGATTCGTTTGGATTTCATTGTATTCATGATTTTTTCTTGATTTCCAATAATATTCTGCATATTTTTCATAAAAGAACGAAAATTAAACGTTCTTTTTGTAAAAAAGTGATTACTTCCATAAATTAAGCTTTTGTTTCTATTCATTGGTTCATTGGTTAAACAATCAGTTGATAAAGATACATCGATTTCGTTCATGAGAAATGCACTTAGTTGATTAAAAGTATAAAAATAGATAATTTTTTCTAAAAAATAGTAATCATAATATAAATTTTTAATCAGTTTCATATACGTGGTATAATTTAATATACATATAATTATGTCAATACTCTCAGTTCGTCTCGATAAAGAAATTGAAGATAAGCTAAATTTATTATTAAAAATTCGGAAAATTCAGGATAAATCTGCTTTTATAAGAGGATTGCTTTCTAAATCATTGCAAGAAGAACTAATAGAACATTATTGTGATCAAATTAAGATTGGAAAAATTAGTCTTTGGAAAGCAGGCGAATTATTAGGATTAAATCTAAGAGAAATGATGATTGAAATTGGAAAACGTAAGATTTCTTTATTTGATAAAAAATCTTTAAGATTAGAGTTGGAATTTGCGATTATATAAGTTAATTGATATACTTGGAAAAAATTTTAATGAACTCTATATACAAAAAATGAACTATTTTTTTGAAATTAATTTTTGTACCATATTAGGCATATATCATTGCCAAAATTCATCAAATTTTCATGAACTATCCACATGTCATCGAATTACGTGAAACAGCAATTTCACGTAAAACTCTATAGTTTTAGATGTTATCTAAGTATTAAATTTTCAATGAGAAAAAAAAACGTACGAAATCATATCATGAAATCAATTAATTAAGAAAAAAATCTGAAAACAAAAAAAAATAGAACCATTTGGTAAACATCTACAAAATTGTGAAGGATGATATTTACGTTTGAAAAAAGAATAATTATTAATGAAATTATAGAAATTAGGTAAAACACCTTTTTTTTATATAAAGAAATAAAACCTTAGGATTATATTAAAAATGATTCCCAAACATAATACGCGATCGTATTCTAAATTTATTTTAAAATCAGCAAGTTTTCTTATAATTTTACTTGTAACCTTTTCTCAATATTCAAATTTATACTCAGAAAACTCGTATTCAAATCAAACTTTGGAAAATAAAGAAAATGAATTAACAAACAATAAAGATAACTCCCCACAATCTGCTGCGGATTATTTATTTTTTCAAAATGACTACTTATTTTTCGCAATTAATGAGAAAGGTTATATCGATTATGATTGGTATAATTTGTGGTTTAATGGATTCTACCATGATTATCTTTGGATGGGTTATTTATCAATAAATGATGATACCGTTTGGGCTTTAGATCAATTTTCAGTTATTAAAAGTTTAACTAACCTAACAGAATTTATTGATGGGGATTATACTCGGCAATTAGTTGCAGAATCAATAGTCCAACACCCTGATGAAGATGTTTATGTAAAAAATCAGATTAAGCTTTACCCAGATGAGAAATTTTTTGTAATGACATTCATGATCTGGAGTGAAACTATTAATATTACTAAAGCAGAATTATTTTTCTATAACGATGTTGATATCGATTCGACCACTGAAGAATATGATAGTAGCGATGATGGAGCAGATTATGATGTATCTACCGAATTAATCTATTGAAGTGATAAAGACACTCATAATTCTTTGGGATGGGTTTCGACATATCCAATAAATTCATGGGATTTAGGTGATCCTGGAGTAGTATATGATAATGTATTAAATGATACTTTAGGTGAAACGATAACTGTTTCTAATCAAGATGTTGGATTTGCCACAAAGTATGAAAAGACAAATTTAAGCGTAAATGAAACTTGGGTGGTTCCCTTAATTTATGGATTTGCGACATCTGAAGCGGGGATTTATGGCACCACAGTAGATGTTAAAGATGATTTTATTAATGATTTTTCAGTGTTGGATTTTTCTGCAAATATAACAGATAATCCTTCTTTGAATGCTACAATATTAAATGGAGGCACAAATAATTTAACTCGTAAAGTGAGTGTTTTCAGGAATGGAACATACCTTCAAGGCAAAAATATTACTTTAACTCCAGGTGAAATCGGATATATAACTTTTGAAAATCTAGTATTAACAACAGGTGAATATAATGAGATAACTGTTTCTGTAAATAATAGCGTTAATGATTATGAGGCAAATAACAACATATCTTACACCTATCTATATCAAGACCGATTTAGAATTAATATAAAAGATATTGATGGATTTGATGTGGAAGGTTTGAACGTTTCATTATATGAAAAAGGCACAACAAATTTTATCGATTCAGCAGCTTCTGATGAATTTGGTAATGCTACTTTTATTGATCTTCCTGAGGATGATTACACACTTGAAGCTGACGTTCCTTGGGTAAATAATCAAATAATTTATGAAGAAAATTTAACTTATGTTGAAAATGATGAATATTATCAAATTCATACAAATTTAACAACGTTAATATTAAATATTCAAGATGTTGAAGGAAATTCAGTAAAAAATGCATCTATCAATATTTCTAAGGATCTTATTCCTGATGTTATTTGGTCTGGAGTAACAGATCAAAATGGCAATGTAACATTTCAATTTTTAAATCAGACTTATGATATTAACGTTACTTACAATAATTACGGTAAAACTTTAGTATTAGAACCAATCTCAGATCTTATCCTATTAGAAAGAACCTATCACACTCACCAAGTTAATCTAACAGAGTTAACATTTCATCTTAAAACAAGAGATGCAATTGATCCCAAAAATTTTACCGGCGCAAAACTTGAATTTTATGAAAAAATTAATCAAACTTCATTTGGAAATCTTATTGGATTTGAAATTGCAGATTCAATTGGAAATGTAAGCATTC
>JAUWMK010000268.1 GCA_030613185.1 Promethearchaeum sp. | reverse complement strand
CAGCTATCTGTTCCAATATTTGCACTTCTTCTTCAGATAAGCGCGTACTAATAGTCTTACTCAATTTACTCATTTTTCTACTTTTTCTCCTTTTCTTCATTTCTTTTTTTATTTATAAGATCATAGTAAAAAATAATTCTTTCGGGATTTATTGCAAAAATTTTTTCTAATTTATACAGAATATTGAAAAATTCTTCTTCTTTTAGTTTTGCTTTCAAAAACAAATTATAATAAACCGTATCTAATTGAGTATAAGGAATATTATAAGTCGCAAACTTTTTTATTGCTTTTTTATCAGAGCTAATGCAAACCCCCTCTGTTTTTTTATTTAATGCAAGGATAGCACAACTTGTTTCACCGGCATCCCTGAATTTATAGATAAGTTCAGAAACATCAATGGAAATTATTGGAATTTTATAATTTTGTAAAAATTTTTTTGCAGTTATCGCATCTGGGTAATTATTTTTTATTCCATTTTCAACGACTTCTGAATATACGCTTGTATCGATAAAGATCTGAGTTTTTCTATGATATTCCATAAAATTATCTTGTAGATTCAATTTTATCAGATATATTATGGTATTGGCATCTAGAATAAAATTCATTATTCAATTATAGACAATCCACTCTAATAAAGATATAGATCGTATACAATTAAATAATTACCACTCTACCTTTTTCCAGACCTTTTTTAGTTTCATTAAAAATTACTCGAGTATCTTTTAAAAATTATCGGATTAGAATACATCCTAAACTCAAATGATATCAATCAACTTTGATTGGTTATAGTCATGGCTGAAAAAAATTACGACTACATTTTATATCACCTACATAACGGAATTGGAGTTATTACGCTCAATCGGCCCGAAAAACATAATGCACTCCAATATCCCATGATTATGGAGATAATCGATGTTTTTGAATCATCGTTGAAGAAAAAATCAATTCGGGCGATTGTCATTAAAGGAAATGGCGCGAGTTTTAGTGCAGGAGATGACTTAAAAAGCATGGGAAAGGATGGATTTCGATTTAAACCCTTGAAAGATGGATCTTTACTCCCACACCACCGATTAATTCGATTAATACGAGAAATACAAAAACCGGTTTTTGCGTTTTTACATGGTTATTGTCTTGGTGCTGGATTTGCTCTATCTCTTGCATGTGATTTCCGATTAGCAGCCGATAATCTTGAAATTGGCGATCATCGAGTAACAAGGGCGATTTGCATGATGACTGGTGCAAGTTGGTTTCTTCCTCGGCTTATTGGATTTGGAAAAGCCACAGATCTTATTTTAACAGGACGCCATCTCGATGCTCATGAGGCTTTAGAAATAGGACTTATCAATAAAACTTATCCTGCTGCAGATTTTAACGCGCAAGCAATGGAGTATGTCCAAAATATTGCTTCTTTGCCAACCAGAACATTAGGCTATAATAAGACAATGTTAAATTTCTCGCTTTTAAACGATTTAGTTCCTTCAATGCAACATGAATTTAACCTTTACGTGAAAAACATGGGAACTCAGGATTATAGCGAGGGCATTGCTTCATTTAAAGAAAAAAGAAAGCCCATTTTTAAAGGAAAATAATTATTTGGAATTATTATTACATATAAACTCTAAATTCCTCAAGGAGATTAAGGAGAAAAAAAAATTAAGTTGCGCTTGTTTGCCTCAATTCATCAGCTAAGTTAATATTTTTAATCTTTTTTGTTAATCGTCCTGTTGCAAGCCAAATTGAAAAAAGAGACAATAACAACACAAACGGCCATGAAAACCATGGAATTTCTTTAGGAATATAAAATTTATCCTCAAGCATATAATCAAGCGTCCACCAATAAGATAAATACCCAAATGGGACCGTGAGGAGCAAACCAAAAAAACTTAGAATTACATTTTCCCAAAATATCATTCGTCTTATATATTTCATTTCAGTCCCCATTGCTTTAAATGCGAGAAAGTCTGAGCCTCTATCAACAAATGCCATATACATGGATTGGAAACTGAATAAAATACCAATAACAATACCTATAATAAGAAGGATTGACATGAGCCCCATAAGAGATTCCATTAGGGCCATTGTGGAATGTAAAGCAACTTCAGATTCTACCCAAGTATTAATTTTAAAGTTTTCTTCAAATACCTGTCGCAACTCTGTCAAGTCTGTATCATCCTTCACGGTAAAAATAATTCCATTGACAAATCCTTTTGGCATTCCAAAATAAGAACTTATATTGCTTTCTTGAAAAGATTCATATGTCCATAAAACCGAATAATCTATTAATTCCCCTACCAAACCCGAAATTTTTACTGATAAATTTCCAAGTATACCAATATCTATTTTGTCGCCAAGAGATATATTATATTTTCCCGCGATTGAATTTCCTAATAATATTTCTTGCGAATTTAAATCTGATTTTTCAGTATTATCTCCCTCAATTACATTATAACTACGAAGAGTTGAATTTTCTTGATAACAAAATAATTGCGCCCATCCTAAGAACTCATCTTCCAATGATATTTTAGTAAAAACGTCAATGAAAATTTCTGAATGAGTAATATCTTCGAGAGGTTCAATACTATCATTTTTCATAAAATTTTCAATCATTTGGACGGGAACTGGGGTTTCTAATTCTACTTGAACATCATATGTATGGTAAACATTAAAATTATTCATCATAGCAGCATACATATTATATTCCAAAGCAACCGAATTAACTAAAAAAATCATTGACGTTGTTAGAGCAAAAATTGAAATCAAGGTTTTCTTCTTCTTCATAAAAACTTCTCTTAGTGGAACAGTCATATAAATCGGTTTAAATAACGGGATCCATCCAAGTAATTTTTCAGCGACAGATTTACCTGTTTTTTTTATTCTTGTGAATGTTGCAGTCATAGCTTCTCGAGGAGTAATTGATGTTATCCCCCATGCACTTAAAAGCGAAAATATAGAACATATTCCCAAGGTTATTATGCTTCCTATAATAAATTCACCAATTGGGACAGTATAAGAAAATTGGTGGAGAATATATAGCTTAGTAGTAAATTTAGCTAATTCGATCGAAAACCAATAACCTAATGGCAATCCAACTAAAACTCCAATTATCGCTAAAAACAGAGTGATTCCAACATAATGAAATAGAATTTTTCTTTTCTTAGCCCCCATTGCTAAAAATAACCCTATGTTTTTCCTTTGAGAATTTACGAGCTTACTTAGAGTATTAAGAATAATTACCGAACAGATAATTATTCCAAGAATACCAAAAATTGTGCCTACTTTATCAACTGCACCCGCATCTCCTTCAAACATCAAGTATTCTGGATTTTCATTGTAAATTTCAAATTTTAAGGAATTAATATCAATATTGTTGTTGATATAATAATCATAAAAATCATCCGCTGCTGAAAGAATTTGATCCTCATTAAACCGCTCTTCCACTGTAAAAAGTATTTGGTTTATTAAAGGATGTCCATCAAACTTAAGCTCTTGAATAGTTTCTATGTCAATCCAGACAATTGCAAGTGCCCCTAACATTGGCATTTTTGTGACATCATCAACAAGATAAATATAATCCGAATCTTGTACTATTGCCTCCACATTGAAGTCTATTTGATCACCATCGAAATTAATGCTTAATTCGTCATCAATATGAACATCTTGTCCAAAAATTGGAATTGATTGCCCAGCAAAATGAGTTTCTATAAAACAACTTCTGTTAGATCCTAATAACTGATTATTGTTAGTGATATTGGGAGATTTATGCTCAATTACAAGCTCATTTACATCATTTGGATAATCAATTCCGATTACAACCGCGGGAAATTTCTCATCATTATATGTTAGATCTGTTCGAAAAATAATCCTACCATCGATTCTGTCAATATTGCCTTGCGTTAGAAATTCAGAGTTTTCTTTTAAATTAGTTAAATTATCTTGATGGATTGGTTGTGAAAAAGAAAATCTACCATCAGCAACATTATAAACATCCCGGTTTAAATCATAAGTTTCCAACATCATGGGATAACTAGCGCGAAGTCCTGTTAACATGGCCAAAGTAATTGCAACAACCAAAATTATTGAAAAAGACCTAAATTTCTTTGACCAAATCTCGCGAAATATTTTTTTAGTCATTATGTCCATATTTTTTCACCTAAGTTTAAGATAAATCTTCTCTACAGCGCTCCTTCTTCTCTTTCTTTTCTTTCTTCTCTTTGTTCTTTTTCTTCTCTTAATATTTTTTCTTCAATCTTTTCGATCTTTCCCATTTTCAAATGAAACACTCTATCAGCATATTTGGTAATGTTAATATCATGAGACACTACAATGAATGTGGTTCCTTCCTTCTTGTTTAGATTTCTCATTAATTCCCCGATATTTTGCCCTGTTACAAAATCAAGATTGCCCGTTGGTTCATCTGCCACTATTATTTTCGGTTTTTTTATTAGAGCCCGAGCGATAGCTACACGTTGCTGTTCACCACCCGATAGTTGACTTGGGAAACGGTTTTCTTTGCCTTCCAATCCGACCTCCTTAAGAATCTCAAAAGACTGTTCTTTTATTTCCGATTTTTTTATACCACCTTGAAATTCCAATGATAATCCAACATTTTCCCACGCACGCAGGCTTGCTACAATATTAAAAAACTGGAAAACCCAACCTATATCATTCCTTCTATAGGTGTTAAGTCTATCTAAATTGTAATCCGTTATTCGCTCCCCATCAATGATGACTTCACCTTCAGTTGGTTTGTCAATCCCACCAATCATGTTTAGTAAAGTAGTTTTACCCGCTCCACTGGGCCCCAATACTACTATAAAATCACCTTTTATTACATTTAGGTCGACCCCATTTAATGCAAAAATTTCTGATTCGCCGAATTTAAATGATCTTCGCAAATTCCTGATCGAAACTATTTGTCGATTTTCCATTTTTTTTTCACACCCTTAGTTAAAAAAGAACTCAATATTAATGGTTTGTAAAATTAATAAATAAAACTTAGGAAGCATATAAAAAGAAATATCTTTAAATAACAATATGAGATATTACTAAGTAGTGAACAGCTCACATGAAGTAAAGAAATTTACTAGCTGATCTGGATTTTAAACACCTTTACTGTTGAAGTAACGGCGTGTGAATCAAAAATTCAGGTAAACAGCTCGCCTTTAAGGTAGACAACTACCAGCTGATCTTTTTCTTTTAAGTTCTTTTCCTTTAATGCTTTCCCTTTTTAATTCAGTCATCATATTTTGGAATGAAATTTCTGCGTATCAAAGATTTTGAAACCGCTCGACAATTTTCACAGCAATTTATAAGTTCCAATGATTGAAGTTTTTCAAAATATAATATTTTAACGCGCTTTTCCATTGATTGAACTTTCTTAACAAACGGAACAAAATCCCCATCACTACCGACTAAAATCCCCACATCATAAACATCATCATATGCATCACATACCATGTCAACCGCTATCGCACTATCATCACCTTTTATTGTCCCTTTTGATTGTTGAATATGCGCATTTCGATTGACAACCCGAAATTCAAGTTTACATAAAGTTAAGTTAATGCCTTCATTTCGTAAACGAGCGAAAAATTTTTGTTGTGCACTATATGTTCTTGGATTTCGTTGTTGATTGAATGGTGATGAATAATAATTTATCCCGACAAGATTTGGATTCTTGGTTGTTAAAGATCGCCCCATTCCTGCGAAGTTAAATTGGAATTCCCTATACTTTTACCGATTGTTTGTAAACCATGATAAAAATTCGGACCGTCGATATAGATTTTGACACGAGGTCTGTCTGCTCCATTCGACTCATTGGTTTCATTTTGCCTTTGCATATTCGCATATTAGTGCTAACTGCTAATAAATCTATCTTCATATGTATCGATTAAATTTTAAATTGCTCAATTTTGAATTATTGATTTTTTATTAGAAAAATTTTTAATTTAAATTTTAAAATAGAAGGTATTTAAGTAGATAAAATTGCATTAATATAATGAGAGTAGAATGTCAAATCGTCTTGAACCCGAAATAATCCAAGTAATTGAAGAAATTGTTGCGCGACGTTTGCGAGAAGTTTTGGAAGAAAGAGCAAAACTTGTAACAATTGATCACTTTGCAGAAGCAATGGAACGAATTGACAAACGATTTGAAGAATCACAAAAAGAAATGCGACGAGGGTTTGAAGAATCGGATAAGAAATCAGATAGAATGTTGAATATTTTAAATAATTTACAAACACAATTAGGAAAACCATTTGAACAATTTGCACGAAATGTAATCATTAGGATCCTTGAAGGAGAAGGTCTATCTAAAGTATTACTCAAACCCATAAAACTTAAAGATAAAATTAGATTTGTTTTTCCTGATGGAACAGACGAAATAGAAATTGATGGTTTATCTGAAGAACCACCGATTATTATTGAAATTACATCCATATTACGTAATATGGATAAAGTAAAAACATTTCTACGAAAAAAAGAATTTATTGAAAAGAAATTCGAGACATTTAAATTATAGGTAAACCTACCTTCTTTTTTTTGTAACTTTAATTTCTCTTTTTCAATACAACGATGCTCCCAATTTTTCTCGTTTTTTCCCCATAATTCAATAATAATTTATGTCGGTACCATCAGCGTCG
>JAUWMK010000324.1 GCA_030613185.1 Promethearchaeum sp. | reverse complement strand
TTTTAGGTTAGATTTGTATTTTGTGGGCAAGAATACATCATAGAAAAGACTGAAGAGTGGTGTAAAAAAGCAAAAGACTACGATTTGTGTCGAAGCTATGGGGTTTGCAATTTTTTGATCTTATCATGGATCGGAATTACCCGAAGGATTTATCAAAAAAAAATTTCTTAAACTTGATACCAACAATTTGTATGAACTTACTTTTATTATGGAGTAAACTAATAATATGTCATAGGAATAATGAAAAATGGTTTCATCCAAAAAAAAGAATCATTTACCGTATATTGAAGTTTCAATCGTAGAAACTCAAGGAAAACAAAAAAATATTTTTAAAATTCTAGAAGAAAAGGCAAAAATTGCAAAAGAGGCAGTTATTTCTATGGAAACTGACTGTAAAAATCCATTTCTTCGAATAGAATATCCTTCAAAAGAAATATTCCTTAAGGTTTATAAACGAGACGAATTTGTTTACGAATCTGCAGTTAAATTGATCAATTTAGGAGTAATTACACCATCTAAAATTAAAACTTTAATGAAAAATGGATCAAAACATAAAGAAAAATTGTATCTTGTCTTAAAATATAAAACGAATTTCAAAGAACCAATTCTAAAAAATTACAGTTTTACATATAAACTTGCTGAGATGCTTGGTTTATCTATGTCTTATGAAGAAGTGGATGATGGATTTATATTATTTTATCAATCTCAAGAAGATTTTGAAGTTGGACGTATTGATTTAACTAAATTTAAAGAAGTAAAAAGACAACTCGAGGATATAGGTGCTTGGCAAGAAGATTATGAAGATCTTTGGAAACATTGATCTTTTATATATTTCTGGAAAGTAAACGAAAATCAAATTTCCTAATAAACTCCAAATTGCTCAGCAAATATTTCCTAGGTTCTGGGCTTTTTCCAAGAATTTCAAGCGAATTGAGGTAGGAATATTTCTGTACTTTATCAGATTTGTATTCCGAATAATTATTATATGCGCATAATATTACCACTTCAAATTGATTATAAAAAAATAGAAGTGTTGAAGGGGAATTCAGAGATTGAGTTTGAAATATTTCACTAACAGGTTTATCAGGTCGAAATCTAAAATGATAATAAACAAGAAATTTAAAGCCAATTTTATCCAAATTTGGAATAATAATTTTTCGCATTAATCCATCATTGAGAAATTTTTGCCTCATTTTGGAGACGGTATTCCTATTCAAAGAAATTGTATTAATCTCGGCAATTTCCTTTATCGAGCGATTTGGAAAATCAATTAAAGCCACAAAAACAGCTTTCTCCTTTTCAGAGAGATATACTAACTGATGATTCGAAAAAAATGAAGAAGGTTCATCTGAAGTTGAGGATTCTTGTTGTTTTGATTGTGGATGCATATCGATTGTTAGATCATCGAACTTAATCGAAAAAGTTTGCTCCAATAACCGGGAATAATCAAAAAAATTATGAAAATCTGAATGATTGATTGGGAAAATAATATTCTCGGGTAAATTATTGCTGCTTTTTCTAAGTAGATTAAGCTTTCCCATTTTTCCAAGCCGATTTTGGGTATTTTGAAAAAACTCACTGTAGTTCTTGTTAAAACTGATGGAAAACTCTTTTTCTGGATCCCCAATACGTAAAAAAATATCATCAGCTATCTCAATATCGTTTTTAATCGCGCTTTTTCTCTTGTTTAAGACATTTTCAAGATTATATTCTGCAAAATTGATGCACAAAAGCTCAAAACCTAACCGATTCAAAATTGGAAGATATACAACTTGAAACATATTTTTCTTCTCAAGTTGATTTCTGCAGTAATTAACCGTTGAATCTTTCATCTTTAAATAGCGCGCAAGGAACTTATCACTCTTGTTTGGGTATTTAACTATACCAAACAAGACTCTTTTCTCATTTTTAGTTAAATTTGAATCGTTTGACATGCTATTTTTTCCTATATTTTTTGGATGATGAAATTATTTATCCTTTCATTTTTCTAATGAATTTTTTACTAAATTCTCAACGAAGCCCTCGTCTGGAATTTCAGGAATGGTAATATATCCGTTTCCATTCTTATTTCTAATCCAAATATTTGCTGTTTCAATAGCGTGTGGATTTCGTGCCCAAGCGCGTCTCGCTATACCACAATAAACATCCCAATCCAAAGCTGATTTAATTATCTTATCGACACGCTCACTACCATCTAATACTAACCCAAATCCTCCGTTTATCACTTTCCCAGTTCCAACACCGCCACCATTATGAAGTACAACCATTGTCATCCCTCTTGCCGCATTACCAGCCCAAGACTGATGAGCCATATCTGCCATAATATTACTACCGTCCTTGATATTACTGGTTTCTCGAAATGGGCTATCGGTTCCGGATACATCATGATGATCCCGACCCAACATAACTGGACCAATCTCGTTATTGCGAACCATTTCATTAAAATTTAAGGCAATTTTTACCCGACCCTCGCCATCAGCATATAAAATTCGCGCTTTGGTGCCAACAACCAATTTATTTTCCTTTGCGTCCCTCATCCAAACATAATTATCGCGATCTTGACCGCGTTTTATCGGTCGATTCTCCCAAATCTCCTTAATTATATCGCGCGCTGCAATATCGGTTTTATCCAAATCTTCATCCTTTCTGCTTAAACAAACCCATCTGAATGGTCCGTAGCCGTAATCAAAGCAAATTGGCCCCACTAAATCTTCAACGTATGAGGGAAAAATAAATCCATTCTTAGGATCATTTAATATAGCAATATCTTGAACTCCAGCATCGAATATGGCTTTCAAAAAAGAATTTCCATAATCCCAAAATTTGGTGCCGCGATCGCACATAATTTTGATAAGTTCAAATTGTCTACGGAGAGATTTATCCACCATCTTTTTAAACTCGGTTAGATCTTTCTTCAGCAATTCATTGCTATCTTCATAGGTTAAACCAGCAGGAGTATAACCGCCCTCGTATGCAGCATGACAACTGGTTTGATCTGAAGCAAGCTCTACCTTTATATTATTATCAACAGCATATTGCCAAAGATCAACAATGTTCCCATGATATGCAATTGAAACCGACTCTTTGCGATTTCTATAATCTTCAACCCAGTGAAAAATTTCTTCCAAATTATTGGAATATTTACCAATCCACCCTTGGTCAAACCTTGATTTCAACGCGGAATAATTAACCTCCGCAATTACAGTTATCCCATTTGCTATCTCAACCGCTTTCCCTTGTGCTCCAGACATCCCCCCTAAACCTGATGTTATATACAAAATTCCTTTCAAATCCTCATCATCGGAACGATTCAGATATTTTCTGCCAGCGTTCAATAAAGTTAGGTATGTACCATGTACAATTCCTTGTGGTCCTATGTAGATCCAACCCCCACAGGTCATTTGTCCATAGTTATTTACACCTAATGCTTGAGCTCTTTGAAAATCTTCTGGGTTATCATACATACCGATCATAAGTCCATTTGTAAGAATAACTCGGGGCGCATTCCTGGAACTAGGAAAAAGCCCGAGAGGATGACCAGACATGACTACCAGTGTCTGGTTTTCCTTCATAATTTCGAGATATTTTTTGATAAGTCTGTATTGCATCCAGTTTTGGCAGACTTGTGCAGTTGAGCCGTATGTAACGAGTTCATAAGGAAATTGAGCGATATCGAAATCGAGATTGTTGTCGATCATTACTTGAATGGCGCGACCTTCTTTAATTCCTTTGTATTCTTCTTGTGGTTTACCAATCAATGCACCCTTCGGTCGATATCTATATCCGTAAATTCGTCCACGGGTTTTAAGTTCGTTTAAGAATTCCGGAGCGAGTTTTTTATGCAGGTTTTTGGGAATATATCGCAAAGCATTTTTAAGTGCCAAAATGGTGTCCTTTTCTGATAAATTGAAAGACCTATTTGGTGCTCTTCTATATTGTGGGTCAAATTCTGGATTTTCGGGCAGTTCATCTGGTAATTTGATTTCCAAAATTGGGTTTGAAGTATTCATTATGCAAAAGTTATTTTTAAGAACTTTTAAAATTTTTCTAAAAAGTTTAAAATTTTTTTGAAGAAATGATTATGCTCTTTTTAAATTATAGCTACCATTTTACCAAGAAATAATGAAAAAATTGTATTTATTTATTTCTTCTTATATAAATATCTATCATAGGACAGAAATTCGATTTTCTTCGTTTCCTTATTTCTTATAAATTGGATTTGTGGAACAGGGGGTAATTGAGCCACTCCGATCGTAAAGGAAAGGTTATTGATATCGCTTGGTATTAAAGGAACTTTAAATTCACCATCATCATATTGAATCGATGCCCAGATGACTCCTTTGTCAAGAGAAATTTCGGCTTCATATAAATCATGAGGGGCATGATAAACTCCCGTAATTTCTTCCAAGATTATCATCATTTGTACCTCTCGTACATTTTTCTCTGGATCTATATCCAATAATTCTGCAAGGGCATATCTGGCGAATATGGATGTTGAAATATTACACGAATTTTGCCCCACATAGATGCCCAAATTATGCTCGGGAGCTAAAAGCAGTGATACACAACTCGTTCCCAATCCTCCACCATGATGGATCAGTTCGGTATCAAAATAAGTAGTTTCCTTTACCCATCCAAGAGCATATTTCCCGTTTGAAGAATATCCATATGGGCAATCAATAATCGGTTCCCAGAGGTTAGCGAAATGTTCTTCGTCCAATAATTCGGAATCACACCATTTTCCATGATTCAACATTAACTGAGCATATTTGAGCATGTCTAAAGTCGAAATATATAGCCCTCCTGGAGGTTCTAAAAATTCGAACATAGGAAGGGGTGTTTTTTTTATAGTTTGTTTTCCATCGCGCATCTCGGGCATATATCCCCGGATTTTATCATTTAACGGATCTTTATTATATATTTCTTTTGAGAACGTTGCTCTTTCAGCGTTTAATGGGTTTAAAAGAATTTCGTGGATATATTCTGCATATTTCTTTCCCGTTAACTTTTCGATTATAAATCCTAAACATATGAACATATCATTATTGTAGAAAAATTTCTCTTCGGGGGAGAAAATTTTATAGTCTTCGGGAGCCGAGATGTGATAAAAAAAATCTTCTTTGGTAGCTACAGGGTAAATATTTTTATAATCGCCGAATTCATAAAATGATTGCGCCATTCCACCGTCAGCTGCTGGAATTCCTGATGAATGTGACAACAAATGTTTAACTTTGATTTCGGGATGATTAGAGAAGGGGGGTTGGGGTAAATATTGCGCAACACTGTCATCTATTGAGATTTTCCCTTCGCTTACTAATGTCATGATCGCAAATGCCGTAAAAGATTTGGTGACACTCCCGATTCCAATTAGTGTGTCCGCGGTCATAG
>JAUWMK010000138.1 GCA_030613185.1 Promethearchaeum sp. | reverse complement strand
TATTGAAATTAAAGAATTTACTGAAAGCATAATAAAACATGCCCCCTAACTTTTTCTTCTTAAGTCGCTTCCATCGATGAATTTTTAACTATTTTTGAGGAAATGTTTATGTCGGATCGATAACTTGTAAGCTTAAGAATTACAAATAAAAAAATAATAAAACTCTTTACTCCCTTATTTGTAAATTATTAAAGAATTATTTCTTATTTTATTTCAAATTAAATTGGAATCATTTTTCAGTGCAATAATAGAAAAATAAATTATCAATAAACCTTGAATAGTGGGAAATATTGGATACCACCAAATTCCATTGATATCTTCATAAGCAAATATTACATGTACTAAAATCCATTGAATAGTCGCCCAAATTGCCGGTATAAATCCAAGATATAAACCTATTTTTTTGTTAAACAGAACAAGTATCATACAAATCACTAGAATTATTGTCATAATTATTGTGACAATCAATCCCATTTGTGAATTTTGTTCGTTTAATGTTTGGGATCCTGGAATTTCACGAACAATTTTATGGATAAAACTAATAATATACATTCCAATAACTGCTTGAATATAAATTGATATTTTTTTTTGTTTAGATTCAGATATTTTCTTTTCACCTCCTTTTATTAATAGATAGCAAAATTTTGAAAAATAAATCCGATTTCATTGCCCGTTAGTTATGTCTAAATTATTAAAAGATTTTTTTTAATAAACATCGGTACTTACCATTACATGTTTATTTTTCAGCATCCAAACTTGATCACTATCTCTTATTGTTGATGGTCGATGAGAGACAATTAAGACAGTTTTTTTAGAAAATATATCATAGATGGTTTTCAATAATACTTTTTCATTTAAGAAATCTAAATTACTTGTAGGTTCATCTAAAAGAATAACCTCTCGCTTCTGTATTAAAGTTCGTGCCATTCCTATTCTTTGTTTTTCTCCACTAGAAATTTTTCCTCCTAACTCTCCAACTTTTGAGTCATATCCGTTAGGCAAGGAAAGAATGAAATTATGAATATTTGCTTGTTTAGCAACAAGAATTATTTCATCATCTGATGCATTATATTTGCCAATTCGAATATTTTCCTTAATTGTGGTGTTAAACATATAAGTATCTTGTGAAAAAATAGCAATATTGGATCTTAGATTTTGCAATGAATAATTTCTTATATTAACCTTATCCATTTTGATCTTTCCTGAATCCACATCCCAATATCGCATAATTAATCGCAAAAGAGTAGATTTTCCACATCCACTTGGACCAATTAAAGCAATTTTAGACCCTGTCTGAATGTTTAAAGATATGTTTGATAACAATTCTTTTTGTCCTTCATGATATCGAAAATTAATTGAGTTTAATTCAATTTTTCCTGGATTTTTTATTGGTATATTAACCAAATCTTCTTTAGAAGGATCTTTTACAGAAGGAACCTCATCAAGTAAAGAAAATATTCTATTTGCTGCTGCAATTGTATTATTTAAATGTCCTCCAAGGGGGATTAGTGAAAAAACTGGACCAAAGGAAGAATATGAAGTAACAACTACAATTATTAATTGAGGGATTGAGAAATTGGGTGAATTCGAGGCATGATATAAACCTATAAAGAAAATAACAAGTGTTGAAATTATTAAAGATGATTCTGCAAAACTCATAGTTGTATTTTGATTTTTACGTATTTTTCCCTTATTTTGAATAATGGAGCGGCTATTTTGATTAATCTGATCTAAAATAACATCCCCGTGATTGTATAAAATTATGTCTTTTAACCCTTGTAGACTATCAAGTGTGTGGATATTTATTTTTGATAAATTTGCCCGATAAGTTCTTCCTACATTTTTTCCATAATTATAACTAAAAAATGGAAGAACAAAACCAATCATTAATTGTGCAATTATAAGAATAACCGCAAAAAATATCCAATAAGAACCAACTATTATTACTACAATTATTGGAACAACAACGCCGATTATTACAGGAGCAATTGTATGGGCGAAAAAGGTCTCAATAGATTCAACATCTGATTGAATCATTTGTACGAAATCACCTGATTTTTTTGTTGCCATTTTTGCTGGTGCAAGGTTACGTAGTTTATGAAAAATTTTATTTCGAATTAAGGCCAACAAACGAAATGCAACATCATGACCATTATATTGTTCTTTAAAATGCAATATACCTCTGAGAAATCCGAAAATAATAACCGCTAATCCAAGATAAATAAAATTAAATGTTTTATATCCCATAAGAGATGCAACCATCATTGCAGATAATGATAAGATGAATATAGAACTAAGGTGTCCTAAGATCCCAAACATTACACACTTAAACATCGTTTTTTTGATAGGGGCAACCATTTGAAACAATCTTTTCAAAATTTTTAATTTTGTATTGATATGTATTTCGCTATTCGTTTGAAGAATGTTTTCGTCTAAAACTACATCATGTTTCGAGATATCCATTATTATTTTTCACCTTTTTTTTTGTTTTTTTCAGGATATTAGTATTTTTCAAATATTTCTTGCTCTTGAATACCTTTTTTGTAATAACCATCCAAATTTATTAATTCTTCATGATTTCCTTTCTCTACTATCTGCCCATCTTTAAGGACTAGTATTTTTTGAGCTTTTTGAATATTTACAAGCCGATGTGAGATTATTAGTGTGGTTTTTCCTTTAGCGATCATGTTAATTGATTCCCAAATCTTTTTTTCACTTTCCACATCGATATTAGATGTAGCTTCATCAAAAATATATATTAATGGACGATGTAATATCGCACGAGCTATACCTAATCTCTGTTTTTCGCCTCCAGAGAGTTTGCTTCCCCACTCTCCTACATCATAATCCAAACCTTTAAGTTTAATTAACATCCTTAATCCGGCTAAATCACATGCATTTTCTATTTCTTCATCAGAAAGGTCTAGATTAACAATTTTTAAATTATCTTTGATTGTTCCAGTGAAGATATATGTGCTTGCACCCACATACGAGATTTGTTTCCGGAGATAATTTAATGGTATTTTACTAATATCATATCCATCAAATTCAATAATTCCTTCATCAATATCATAAAAACGTGTAATAAGATTTGCAATAGTACTTTTTCCAGAACCTGAATCACCAATAAGTGCGACACTCTCCCCATGTTTAATTTGAAAGTTCATCTTTCTTAAAATTGGTTTGTTTTCAGTTGAATTATTTAGGTTTTTGAAAGAAAAAGAAACGTTTTTAAATTGGATATTTGCATTTAATTGAAGGGTTCGATCAAAATGAATTTGATTTGGATATTGTTTTAAATTTGGATTGGCATCTAAAATCTCAAAAATACCATGGGATGCAGTAATTCCATTCATACCTGCATGAAAAAATCCTCCAAGTTTTCTAAGAGGTAAGAAAAATTCCACAGATAATAATATTATAATAATTAAATTGGAAATTACATGTGGTTCAGCAATATTAATGCTATTGAATTGTGATATTCCTACAACTATCGCGATCCCCGCCAACCCATAAGCAATTGAATCCATATAGAGAATTGATTTCAATTGCATTTGTAATACTTTCATTGTAATATTGCGAAACTTCCAAAATTCTTGTGAAAGTTCATTTTCTCGAATTTCATCCATTCCTGTTTCTTTCAATGTATTTAAACCTTGTAAATTATCAAGAAATTTAGCTCCAACATCACTGTAATTGTCCCAATATGATTTCATAAGGGATTTCCCCCTAATCTGAACGATCATTATCGAAGCGGGAATCAACGGAAACCCAAGAACTAAAATGACTGCTACAGATACATTTATACTTAAAAAATATACAAACAAGATTAAAGGCATTAACATGGAATAAAATAACTGTGGTAAGAAATCAGCATAAAAGATTTCCAAAGCTTCTATACCTTCTATTGAATTATTGACGATGGTTGCTGTTGAAGAATTTTCGATATATCCAATTTCTAATTCAAGTAATTGTTTAAATAATGCATATCGAAGATGTGTTCTAATATGTGAAGAAGCGAAGAAAGTTAATTTTCGGATGAAAACAGTGAGGGATATTTGTATCAAAGGTGTAAAAAGAAAAAACACAAATTCATAAGTAAAAACTGAAAATAGTGATGAAAAATCTGAAGTTAAAAATAAATATTCTAATATCCCTGCAATAAATGTAATAAACACAATAGTTATCCCCATTTTAGCAATCATTAAAATAATCGCAGATACAAAATACCTTTGTGCCTTGGAGGCCAGCTTGAACAACCGTAATATTCCTCCTGGACCTCCTTTTTTATTATTTATTTTATTTTTCATAATCTATCAATAACTTCTTTTTCTTCTCTATATCATTTTTTTTGGATTCTTTTTTCAAGAGTGGTTTATCAGAAATAATTTGAAAGAATTTGAATTGCAGGTCTGATTTTGATATTGAAATTGTTCAGTATTTCTCTTCATTTCTGATTTCATCTCTGATTAAAATCCATTTTCTATTTTTTTTATCTTTATAAGATCAACGATTCCTTTTTTTTTTCCTAAATAAACATTCAATCCCAGTGTTACTAATTCAATGATTCCAGCAACAAAGAATGCCAAATCATAATTTTTACCAAAAATTAATCCCAACATTGGTCCTATTATCATACCGACATTACCAAAGAAGTTAAATATACTTACAGCCATCGCATTATTTTCTGGCTTTACTATATCACCTAATAAAGAATTTGTAGGTGTTGTAGTAAAACCTTGTGCACATCCTTGGATAAGTAGCATGGATGTAAAAATTGCCAGCGATTTTTGTGATAATATTCCTGTAAATGCAAGTGCAATTCCATAGATTACCGAACCAAAGATTAATGGTTTAAACCTCCCCCAAGACTCATCACTTTTTTTTCCAACAGGAAATGAAAGAATAAGGGATGGAATTGCAGACATTCCAAAAATCATACTTCTTTTACCTGGCTCTAAGGGTATCACAAATGTGAGATATAAAGGCACAATACTTATCAAAAATCCCATGTGTAATCTATCTACAAAGTTGAAAAGTGAAGGTATAATCAATTCGGGTTTTTTCTTAATAAGCATTGCACTTTCTTGGAAAGATGGTCGTTGATGATGTTTTTTCGGTTCCTTCAATAAAATAATAGTAAGAATAAATACTATTGAGTAAGAAATGATTGAAAAGAAAATTGGAACAAACACACCAATGTTGGCGAGAATTCCTCCAAATATTATTCCCAATCCCATTCCCATTCCCATAAATATTGTATAGATTGATATAGATTTTGCTAGGTTTAACGGAGAACTATAATCATAGACTAATACCATGAGGGTTTGCCATACCATTATATGAGCAATTCCTTGTAATAATCTAAAAACTAACAAAATAGGAAAATTAAAAGAATAACGTAAACACAATGAAAACGAAATAAAAGCAAGAGATCCAATGGTTATGAATATTTTTCGTTTGCCTCTATTATCTGAAATTGGTCCAATTAATAACCCTGCAATGAAAGCAATATAATAGATTGAATCATACCATGAAGAATATTGGATTATGGTATGTTCTGTGAGCGGTTGGGTCGAGGATCCAAACATAGCATTAAAAAATTCACTATCATTTGAATGTAAAACAGCAGTGGCAATTATAGAAAAGAATGTTATTATTCCAAGTAAAGGAATTGTGGGATGAATCTTTTTTGAATTAAATTTCTTCAATGATTAACTCCAATTAGATTTGACATTATAGTCCAAAATAATTTATTAGGCATGGCTAATATTTGTTTAATACTTAAAAAAATTTTCTATTGATTTTTTTTTCTGATGATGGACTTTCAGATGAAAACATCATTCATCTACAGTCTCCAGAGAATTTTCGTTTTCTCGATTTCTTTTTTACAGAATTCTGATCTACAATGCGTTGTCGAGCTAACATGGAATATCAAAATGTAATCATAAATCATCTTTTTCACTCGGGAAAAAATTTAAATGAATTAGGTAAGTAGAAAATGAGACACGTTTATATGTTGGGGGGAGGTGCGGAATCTACTGGCTCTTAAAATAGTCCAAAAAAATATCATTAATCCATTAATTTATATTTTCTAAATTGATTAAATTATCAACTAAAAACAAATCTAATTATGCTTGATTTGACTTTGAAGATCTTTATAATAAGAAATGAAGTAAAATGAAAAAAACATACATAAAAGATCAAGATAAAGACGTTAAAGATTTAAAATCGAAAATTGAGGAAATCAAAGGAACAACGATAGTATATCCCTCCCCGATTCCAGATGGTAATTCCATTATACGACGAAAAAAAATCAGATATATCGAGAAACATTACAAAGATGTATGGAAAGTAATTAAGAAGCGACCCATTGAGTTTTTTGATGAGATACTTATTTCTTTCAAAGGAAATGGTTCAGTCTATCTGCATTTTAATGATAAACTTAAGTATGAGTTTTACGTGTCAGATCTCCGAAATAGCAGGCTAGGTTATGGATTTTGGTTAGAAACAGACAGATATTCTGTTGCGCCAGATTTGTATGAAGTTGAACCAACCTATAAAAGCTATGTTAAAAATGAACAGGTTGACCAGATCTATGATATTTTTGTATCCATTTTAGAACACGAAAGACTCAGTAGAGATAATACAGGTTTTGAATATCTTCTAAAGAAATATTTAGATCTTGCTGAAGAAATTGGAATGGGTTTTGTAAACCCACAAAGGGAGAAATTACTGGAGGAATTATTTCATAAAATTCAGCAATGGACTCCTTGAATACCTTAAAAAAAAAAAGAAGTTTGGTTTATTCATCCTTCACTACAACTTCTTGATTGCTAGTTTTTCTCTTTAATAAAAATGTACAATTATAGCTGCTCCATTGAAGAGGAATCGCGCTTACATAAATTTTGACTCATCCACAACAGGTAAATCCTTTAAAGCTGCTTCAATTTCTTCATTAGGGTATTCAAAATCAACCAATTTATTTTCTTGAAGTGCCTTATATGCATGAGTATCAAAATATCCATGTCCCGAAAAATTGAATAAGATTGTGCACTTTTTTCCTTCTTCTTTTGCTTCCAACGCTTTATCAATAGCTGAGACGATTGCATGACAAGTTTCTACAGCAGGTAGTATTCCCTCAGTTCTAGAAAATAACATCCCTGCTTTGATTGCTCTCGTTTGATGGTACATTGCCGATGAGACTAAATCATGATTTGCCAACATTGATAAAATTGGGGCTGCACCATGATAACGTAGACCGCCAGCATGAACCGCAGGTGGAATAAACGAATGACCTAATGTAAACATCTTCGCTATTGGTGCAATTTTTGCTGTATCACCAAAATCCCATGTGTATTTTCCTTTTGTAATGGATGGACAAGCGGCTGGTTCTGCTCCAATGAATTCAGTATTGGATTTTATTCCCAGTAATTTATCTTTTATAAATGGAAAAGCGATTCCGCTAAAATTGCTTCCTCCTCCGACACATCCAATTACAACATCTGGGTATTCTCCAGCAATTTCCATTTGTTCTTTGGCTTCAAGACCAATAACAGTTTGATGCAAACACACAAAATCTAATACGGATCCCAAAGAATATTTATAATCTGGTGTTTTCATTGCAAGTTCTAAAGCTTCGCTAATAGCAATTCCTAAACTTCCCGGATGATTTGAATTTTCTTTATAGAATACTTTTCCAACTTCTGTTTGATTTGATGGTGAAGGAACTAAATCCGCACCAAAATTATTCATTAGAACCCTTCTTCCAGGTTTATCATAATAAGACGCGCGAACTTGAAATACTTTCACATCTAAGTCCATCATTGTTCCTGCCATAGCTAATGCACTGCCCCATTGACCTGCACCAGTTTCGGTTGTTAATCCTTTTATTTTGTCCTTTTTAGCATAATATGCTTGAGCAATGGCTGTATTACCTTTATGGCTGCCGGTTGGACTTACATATTCAGCTTTGTAGAATATTTTTATTCGATCACTATCAAGACCTAATGCTTTCTCCAATCTAAATGCTCGTACTAATGGAGTGGGCCTGTTGCAAAGGGCAAATGCTTCTCTAATTTCTCTTGGAATATCAATAAATTCATCTTCTGACATTGCCTGTTTGACACATTCAGTAGGGAAAATTTGCTTCATTATTTCTGGGCTTGCGGGCATTCCATTTGGGAGTAAGCATGGATAGGGCTTTTCGGGTAAAAATGGCGCGATATTCAACCATTGTTTCGGTATTTTATTCAGTGGGAGCATGATTTTGTTATTTAATCTGCTCATTGACTGAATTGTTTTATTTGGTAGGCTGTGTTGATTTTTTGTGTCTATTACCATGTTTTTCACTTCATATTTTTTTGTTTTTGTTTTTTATTATTTGTTAAAAAAAATCGTTTTCTCTATAATCTCAAAGTCCACTAATCAATATACTATAAATTCTTAGATCCACCTTATTTTTATGAATCTATAAATTGAAATACTAAATTTGAATTGTAAATAAATTTAATATCAGAAACCGAACGCTCTAGATAGCTTATAATTAAATAATTCGTCTCTGCTAACTAGAGCTAATGCCAAGGCCAGGTTAAATTTTCTAAAGATGACTGAACGAAAACTTTAAAATAAGAAGTTGTTGGATTTGTTCTAATCATTATCATTTAGACCCTAAAACTTGATATATTAATTATCTATCTATCATATTTAAATTTAAGTAATTAAAAAAATATGGATGAATGGTTCTCAATATCTTTAAAAAATTGCATCAATCAATTCTAACCATGATAATTTTCCCAATACAACTAATAAGATAAGAATACCAAAGAATATCACTGTTAAGATAATTAGAATATATTGTGCTCTATTAAGTGTTTTTAAATATTTCTCTGGGTCTCTGATTGATTGTTCTGGAGATATCTCATTTGAGTTGCCAATATTTGCATAAGATTCCGCTTCTTTCTTCATTTTAAGTATGGGTATAAATAAAATCAACACACCAAGAATTATAGGAATTAAGGTAATAAAAAGCCATTCTCCAGGAGCATCTTCTCTAATATATCCATCTTCTCCTACAAACTTAACTGCAAGAATGATTAAAAGAATAAAACCTAACAGAATTAATGAAATTGCGAATACTACTGTTATTATAGGTTTTTTTTTATCAAAATTATTCGATTCCATCATATAATCTATATAGTTTCAGTCTTTATAAAAATGTGAATATGAAAGAGAAAAAATCGGAAAATGTAAAAGTGGAAATTTCTATTATTCTACTAGGTTATAAAAATGCATTCCATAAAAGTAAGTAAAAAAACAAAAGAACGAATTGAAAAGACCCAAGCAGAATTATTACTTGAACGTAATTATAAAGTTAACCAATCTGAACTTTTGGATAAAATTGTTGAAAATGCAATCAAGGATCCTCTTTTTATGAATAAAGTTTTTTTTCAACAACCAAGTACTCCAAAACCTAAGAAAAAACAAGTCAAAGTAAAAATAGTTTCACGAAAAAAACCAAAAATGCTATTATATCCTGAAGAATGGAGTGAATAACCTCCTAAGTTTTAAAGAAGGTCAATGTAAAAATATTAAAAATTTAAGGGTGCCAATTTAAGGAGTCAAATGAAATTGGAATGCGACTTGCATGGGTTTGAACTTTCAGAAGCCATTATTGAAGTATTTCACGCGCTTGAAGAATGTGCTGTTAACGAAGATAAATTTTTAGAGATTGTACATGGTTATTCTCGTGGAACAGTTTTACGAAATTATTTCCGTTCAAAGCGCTTTTTACATGGTGCCACAAGAGAGGGATATAAACTTCGGATTGTTAAATCTCCAAATCCTGGAAAAACTCGCATTTTAATAGAAGGAAATTAACCCAATTCAAGATTAATATATGCATTATAATGCACAAAAAAATGAAAATTTGTGTAATATAATGCATGAAAAAATGTTTTAAGAGATCACTGTCTATTCTTCTAATTTAAATAACACCAAATTTTTGAAGTCTTTTTAGATATTTCAAGGTTAAAACTCCCGTCCATTCCTTTTTAGCCAAAGACCAATGAGAAGGATATGATGACCATTCCCAATTTGGATATATTAAAGTTTTTTTTTCAAATAAGGTGATACAGTATTGTAGGTTTTTTCTGATATTTTCTTCAGATATCCCCCATAAATTATCTTCCGGAAAAATAAGAAAATCCAGCGGTTGAGGAACGTAAGAAGCCCATTTTTCTTCATCTATCACAATTAAAGCATTTATTCCCTTCTTCATATTCTTTTCTAAACGTACGCGTAAATCCGACGAGAGATTGTGATATAAATGAAGAAAGCAAAAAAGTTCATGTTCACTCTTAAAATCTGATTTACGTTCAAAATATTGAAGTGCATGTTCAATAAACGTATCAATAGGCCAATTTCGAATAAATCTTTTATAAGAATAAGCATAACCAAAAAGCTCAGCTGAAGGATTTCCCCAGCTCATATCAATGGGAGTCATTCTTGTGGATTTATCATAAGTCCACCATGGGGCATGGGGGAACTCGTTCACTTCAGGAGTTACTGAAAACCATCCAACTCGATCTAAATAAAATGCACCTCGTAAATATTGAAGCGCGTTTGCTATCATCTCATCCCTTAATGTTGATGAAGGAAGAGTATCTAAAATTCGCAATCCAACAGATGTTGCCATAGGAGTAGAATTTGGTAAATGAAAATCGGATTCAAGACCATGCCCGAAACCCCCGTCATGATTTTGGAAGGAATTTAATTCTTTCAAAACATCATTTGCAAGACCATTTTTGAATTGATACTCATATCGTGCGATTTCTAATGGACGAGCAATTTTTAAAAAAGCAGCCCTAATTTCTTTTTGTAATAATTGCGAAAGTTTGAGATCGCTAAAATTCTTGTCCATATATCATGAAAAGAAACAATGTTTTAAGAAACAACCTAACTCTGCATGAAAAAATTTTATTTCAGTATTCATAATAATATAATATCAGTTTCCGATGAATTATAAATTATTTTCCTTTAGAACATTCTGAATAACCGACATAAATCAAACTTCTTTTCAATTAAGTCATGATTTTTTCTACTTCACACACACCATTCCTTGAACAGATCCAAACCGTCGGAGCGTCGGTCCTTTCTTCCATACTTTAGGTACATTATGTAAACGTTTACATAAAGCCCGTTGAATCTGCCATGCGTTGTAGGCAA
>JAUWMK010000333.1 GCA_030613185.1 Promethearchaeum sp. | reverse complement strand
TTGTAATTGATATAAGGTCTTCAACCCAGAAAAGTGAAGACGGATATTATATATTTACAATGAAAGAAAGAATTGACTCAGAAGGTCCTTTATATTATTGGTATGTAGGCACAACTCAAGGGTATTATAAAATTTATTTAGGTAATGAGAGTAATCCACTAATCTCTACTCAAGATATTAAAGTTACAACGGATCACTTTAAATTAATCGTAAAATTAACGGTTATCACTGCAGAAATTATAGTTGCAATTATTCTCTATAAAAAGGTAAAAAACATCTTTGATAATCAATCGGGAATTTTATTGGCCGATCATTTTGAATTAAAGTAATCACTGATGAATAAATGATCAAGAACTTATTTTTGTATTTGCAAATTGATATTACCAACACATTTTTTAAAAAAAGAGAGATTTTTATATTTGTGTTGGCATTATTTCCTTATGGTTTCAGTGGTGAAAAGAAACAGAAATGGGAAGAAATATTATTATTTGATTTATTCCTTTCGTGAAAATGGGGATACCAAACACATTGAAAAGTTTTTGGGAAAAAAAATTCCTGAAAATATAGAGGATATTAAAAAGGAATTCAATGACCAGATTATTCAAAAAAGATGGTTCCTACAAATTAAAGAAATTAGAAAAAATTACGCCATTGAACACAAAAAGATATCAAAAATTGTTCAAGTTAAGGAATTAAAGCATTTTGGTATTCGTTTTACCCATGATAGTAATAGAATTGAAGGATCAAGTATGAATTTAGAAGATGTCCGTAATGTCCTTCAATTCAATAAATCACCAGCAAATAAACCATTAGAAGAAATATATGAAACTACAAATCACATGAAAGCCTATGAAAATATGATAAATACTAAAAAAGATTTTTCGATGGATTTGGTTTTAGATTGGCACAAAACTTTATTTGAACAAACTAATCTTGAAATCGCAGGAAAAATTAGAGATAATGATGTTTTTATAGTAGGAAGTGAATACACTCCTCCGAATCATGAGCTTGTAGATGGATTATTAAAAAATTTATTTAAATGGTACAATAATGAAAAAGAAACTTTAGATCCCACTTTATTATCTTGTCTTTTTCATTTTCGGTTTGTTTCCATTCACCCTTTCAATGATGGAAACGGTAGGATGTCAAGATTGGCAATGAATTTTATATTGTATAGAAAAAAAATGCCGATGTATGATATTTCTTATAAAATTAGGGCGAGTTATTTCTTTGCATTAGAAAGAGCAAATATGAAAAATAATGAAATCCACTTCATTCAATTTTTCTATAAAAATTATTTGAAAGACAATCAAAAATATCTAAAATCGAAATTTAAAACTCCGTCCCGCAGAGATATTATAAAACACGGATATTCTCCAGTTGATTTAGAGAAAGGAGTCAAGAAATCAACAAGAAGTCTTACTTCAAAAGAAAAAAAAGATAAATTTTCAAATTTGATCAACGGGGATGAATTTATGTAGTAATGCTTGAAATTTTGAAATCAATTATCTAATTCTTATTTGATTCTCTTCAACAATGTTAATCTTTCCTTTTGCTTCATTAAGAGAAAAAAAATTTAAAAAATGCTCAAAAAATATTTTAACTGCTTTTTTACCTTGTTTTGTTGAATTTAAAATAATAATTCCATAAAATGAACCTTTAGGAAATAAAAAAGGATTCTTAAAATCATTATCATGAGTAATTAAAATTCTACGCTCTTTCAAACATTGTTTTATTAAATTCTTATCTGTTATTCCACATAAATTTTCATGATATACAGTATCTACTTGATGATTTTTATTAGTCTCAATAACTTTCTTTAAAATCCAAGGAATATTTTCATCAAGCTTAAATTTCAATGTTTAAACACCAAAATTACATAAACGAAATGACTTCTTCTCTTGCTAATGATGCAGCATATTGGAGTGATACGAAAATATCTCCCTTTTGTAGTGATGGATATTCTTTTAATATTTCTTCTTCTGTGGCACCCTCAGCTAAATTGTCGAGTATAACAGAAATTAAAACTCGTGTTCCTTTAATGCATGCTTTTCCATGGCAAATTTCGGAATTAAACGAAATTCTTTCTTTCCAATTCATTTCTTTCTATATTTATTATAATAATTAGAGATAATAAAACTCACGTTTTTATAAAAATTAAACATTGAATTATTTGAGAACTGAACTACAATTCTTATTGAAAATACCAGGCGATTTCTTCTATTTTCATTTCAATTTTTTCTTTTTCAAAGTCTGTCAAATATCCAGATTGAGGAGATATGAGATTTTATGCAATAATCCGTCCAAAAATATTTTTCCAAACTTGATTTCCAAGAAATTTTTAATTTTAGTTTTGTGTTGTTATAATAAAATCTGCTAATAATTGGATTAAAAAATCTTTAATATTTCAATAATAAATATTGTTTTATGATTTGTATCTTTAGAGGTGTATTTTTTTGACAGATTTTGCAATATCTGTTAAAAATCTTGTTAAAATTTTTGACAATGAAGTTACCGCTGTTGATAATTTAAATTTGGATGTTAAAAAGGGAGAAATCTACGGCTTTTTGGGTCCTAATGGCGCAGGAAAAACCACTAGTATTAATATTTTATCGGGTTTATTACGACCCACTTCAGGTGAAGTTATTGTTGGAGGATTTGACGTTATTAAAAACTCAGAAAAAATCAAAGAAATTATAGGAGTTTGCCCTCAAGAACCATCACTTTTTGGATACTTAACTGGACGGCAAAATATTGAATTTTTCGGAAATCTACACTGCATGCCAAAAGAAAAAATTAGGGAACAAACTAATTTTCTTCTTAAAAAATTAAATTTTAATGGCGAAGGAGATCGCCGCGTTAAACATTATAGTGGGGGAATGGTTCGTCGCATTAATGTTGCAGTTGCTTTAATTAATGATCCGGAAATTGTTTTTCTAGATGAACCAACAGTAGGAATGGATCCCCAGTCCCGAAGAGCAGTATGGGACTTTATTAGCGATTTAAAGAAAAAAGGTAAGACCGTTATTCTAACTACCCATTATATTGAAGAAGCAGAACAACTCTGTGAACGGATTGGCATCATCGACCATGGCAAAATAATAGAATTAGGAAATCCAGATGAATTAAAACAAAAATATCAAGCGGAAACTTTGGAAGAGATATTTATTAATATTACTGGTAGAAAAATTCGGGAGGAGATATAAATGAAAATCCAACGTGTTAAAGCAATTATTTTGAAAGAATTCAGTCGTATGTTAAAGGATCCTGCAATGTTATTCATGATTATTATTTTTCCAATCGTCCTTACACTTGCCTTTGGATTTTCCTTTGGTCAAATTGGATCAAATGGTGAAACAGCATATGAGGTAACCCTTATCAATGGGGATAGTGAAGGAAATTTCTCAGAATGGTCGGAACATTTTATATCAAATTTATCTAAAAATGAAGCTCTCGAAATTCATGTCGGTGATAATCTTGAAATTGCAGAAAGTGATTTATTAGAAGGAAAGATATCTGCTGTAATATATATTCCAGTAAAATTTGGAGATGCTATCCAAAGTTATTGGGAACACCCCTTAGATTCATCCCAATGGGAAAATGTAACTGTAGATATATCATATGATAGTGGTTCAATGATCGCGAGTCAACTATTACCTTCTTTGTTCCAACAAGCTTTATTTGATACAATATATGGGGAAAATGCCCAAGAAATAAGTCTTCCGATAAAATTAGGTTCAGAATTAGTTGAATCGGATCAAAAAACCACTTTTGACTATTTTGCTCCAGGTCTTTTCGCTTTCGCTTCGATATTTTTAACCATGACAATAGCCCAAGGTATCACAGATGAAAAGGAAAAGGGCGTCCTAAAAAGAATGTATTTAACTCCAATTAAATCAGAAGAAATCATGACAGGACTTACAATTGCTAATGTTACTACATCCATAATTCAAACTGCGATTGTATTTCTTATGGCATTTATAATGGGTTATCGTCCTGAAGGGGGAATATTATTTGCTTTTCTCTTAATTACTATATTTTCATTGTCATGTATCGGATTTGGATTAATAACCGGAGCTTTATCAAAGAATGCTGGTATGGCTGCAGGAATATCATTTATTTTTATCATCCCACAGATGTTCCTAGGTACATTTGTTACACAAGGCCCACCTACGATAATTAACAAGCTGGTGCCTTCGCATTATGTAACTGACGCACTGACTTCTCTTTTATTAAGGGGGGCCCCAGTTTCAAGTGGAGCAGTTCTATTAGATTTAGGGATTTTATTGATATATTCTGTTGTGATTTTCATTATTGGGGTATTTGCGTTTAAAAAAATAAGTAAAGACCTTTAAATCCAGATCTTGATTTTTATCCTTTTTTTGGGAAACATTTATATATTGAAAAGCTCCATTTTAATATGCTCATATCAAATATGTTACAATAACTTCATTTATCTTTTTTGTTTACAAAATTATTAATCCTTAAGAATACAACACGTATTTGATAAGTTGGCTAATTTAATTAAATATAAAATAATATGGTGAAAAAAAATGGGAAAATTTGTAAAGTGGGTTTTTATTGTAAATGCGATCACGTCTTTCGTCTTTGGACTTGGTTTTATTTTTATGCCAGAAAATTCGCTATCTTCGTATGGTATTACTACTACCGATTATTTAGGTTATCGAATGTTTGGAGTTGTACTTTTTAGTAATTGGATTTTGTTGTTTTTCGCAAGAAATTCGGATGATTCTGATGCTAGAAAGGCGATTTTTATTTTTGAATTAGGAGGATTAATATTTTTAAATACATTGATGCTCATCCTTATGGATTTAACAAATGTTATGGTCTGGTTCAGTTTAATCCTTCAATTTGTATATGCTGGGTTATATGCTTATTTACTCTTTAAGAAAGAATGAAATCGGATGCAATAGATATGAATTTTTTATCTTTTTTTTCATTTTTATCTGTCGGTCTGAAAAAAACCAGACCGCACAGAGTAAAACAAAGTTGGACCATTCTATAACTCTTTTTTATTATTATTTCCTTTAGAATCTACGTTGCGCGAATTATTCTTCAATTTAACGAGTAACCAGCCCCGTAACTTTATATTATGGTAGGTTTTCCCATTTTTATGTTTTTCAATTTTCGTACCAACTCCATAAATAAAATGACCCATGTGATTACTATAAAGAG